>JAKORR010000045.1 GCA_029777735.1 Armatimonadota bacterium
CGGGGGCGGGGCCACCAGGGCCTTATGTCGTTTGAACCCAGGCGCACACGCAGTCGGTGACTGAAGGCGGCGCAAGGACCCTCCGCTGGAAGTTCGCGTCACGCGATAGGAGTTCTCACCCCCGCAAGCGTGCCGACCAACCAGCCCGCTAACAGGATGAGGGTAATCACTATGGCCGCTACCGCCAGGCCACGGCCACGAGATCCACCGCTACTGATGCGGCGCAGTGCTCTCACGCCCAAGAAGGCGGTCGCGGACCAGTACACAAGGGCGACCGGTGCCCTTAGCGAGGGCACCGCAAACAGCAAAACTGTCGACACCAGCGGGAAGTACGCGATCGCTAGCACAAGCGCCACGATCGCCAGACGATCAATCGGCTTAGCGTTCTTCGCGCTCGGAGCCCACCCGCTTCCATTCCAGTAGCGCATTTGCCCTGGACGCTCGGGGTCCTCGTACATACCGGCAGGTGCATTCAACGGAGCCCCGCACTGAGGACAGGTTGGTGCGCGAACACTCACGATAGCCTCGCAGTCAGGACAGTAGGTCGTTCCAGGACCGTTACCCACGCTTTCTCCCACCCTTCTTTCCCCCACCCCGTGAGTAGGTTGCCGAAGCCAGCGCATTGAGTCTGCTTCCCCGCTTCGGGGCCTAGCCAGACAACACCTCCTACAACTACAAGTACGGAATCGGCAGGTAATCGAACCAACTTGAAATTAGTCCATAACAGGCATCACGTGGACGTGAGTTGAGCCACCGACGGTTGGACAACCAGTAGCGCTCTCATTCGTCTGCGCTGTCAGCCCGCGGTGCCCGCCCTTCCCTCCACAGGGTCAAGACCACGCGCTTCGTCGCGGCGGCCCTAGTCAATGTGGCTACCGCCTGGTTCGTTCAGAGGACTTTGTCACTGCCGACGTCAGGCCTACTCGATCGTCAATGGCGGTTCAAGATCCCCAGGAGCGGGCACAGCCCCTAACCGCACGAGTGACCAGTTTTGAACGTAGCCCGCACCCGCAGAGATGCAAGGGCCGCCGTTCGAAGGCAATTCCCACATCTTGCCGGTGTACTCCTCCGTCTCGTCGGTGAACTCCCACGCCTGCGCTGGCTGAAGTGAGGTGGGCGAACGCCGGATGACCACGCGCGTCGGTCCCCCAGCGGCGCTGACGAGGTCGTCCAGTTTGAGCGGGTCCACTGAACCGCCGTAGCCCGCCACAGCAAAGGCCGGCCCTGTACAAGTTCCATTCTTGAACATGGGCTCGACGTACAGCGCCGCCGTAGTGGCGAGATACCCGCCGCTGCTGAAGCGGAAGACGCCGCCATCGATGAGCACGTCAAACTGCATGGGAGGGCTTTGATAGTCAGTAG
>JAKORR010000454.1 GCA_029777735.1 Armatimonadota bacterium
AGCTGCAAAGGCCTTTAGAGTTAGCGAACTTCCGAGAGTGTGGCAGGCTCCTTGTCATTGGAAAGGAGGACAGCCATGCCAACCTACGTGTTTCACGACTCAGGCGGAAAGCCCGTCACAGTGCAGGCAGCAAACGTGCACGAAGCTATCGGCACTGTAGAGAGGCAGCTTGGACACGGCTGGCGACTGATGAGACAGCGCCGGCGACGCGCGTCCAGCACGGAGCGGTTGTGGCTATGGAGGCAGTTAGCGGATGCGGCAAGAGAAGGGGCTCCTCTACCGCAGGCCTTGGACCGTATCTCAGGCGCTGCGACGACCCCGTGGCTGCGCGGTGCACTACACAAGGCCGCGATCTGCCTGTCCGAAGGCGCTTCGCTGCACGAAGCGCTTGACCACGCAGGCGGCCTCACCACCGACGCGGAACTGCAGTTGGTTGCTGCAGCCGAGGAGACTGGCGAACTGGCGGCAGGTATCGAGAGCCTGGCCGCCGTCACCGAAGCCGATACCGAGACGGAGGCAAGTCTACGGCTGCGCTGGGTCTACCCCCTGTTCACACTGTGTGTAGGCCTCATCGTGCTGCCAGCCTTCGTGGTGGGCGTTGGCGGGTTCGGGGTGCCAAAGTTCCAGTCGCTCGTGGTCGAGCTGGGCGGGAAGCCCAGTACCATGGCAGCTGGGCTGATAAGCCTCTGTGGGGCGCTTGTCCCGTTCCTCTTGCTGCTATTGGCGGCGGGCTTCCTGCTCGGCCTGATAGGAGTCGTCAAAGGATGGCACCTGCCGGCGTCGCTGGAACGAATGGTCTACTTGATACCAGGCTACGGGCCCTACTGCTATCACCGCAGCTTGTCGCTGTTCTTCCGCGCACTGTCCTTGGCAGCGCGGGCACGAGTGCCGGCCGACAAGGCGCTGGTGGCTGCGCGAGGCACGCTCGGGGCCACACTGTCCACCGTGATGCTGCGAGCCCAGGCGGCAGTTCGCGAGGGCAAGAGCCTGGCCACCGCGCTGGGCGAGACTGAGTTGCTACCGGCTATCACAGCCTCCCGGTTGCGCGCCGCAGAGGATTCAGCGCTGCCAGAAACCCTCGAGGCTTTGGCAAGCGAGCACGTCGCGCTGGCCGACTTCTACGCCCGCAGGTTCGTGACGATAGTCGAGCCGGCGATGGTGGTTATTGTGGCCCTTGCCGTCGGTTCCGTGATCTTGACGCTGTTTGCACCGCTAGCAGAGCTGTGGCGGGTCGTTGCTCGGCTCTCTGGGTAACGCGGGCAGAGGATTGAGCCGCGAGCGACTCACAAGGAGGCAACTCAATGATTACTCAAGTGAGAACAGGCGAGCAGATAGTGCCAGGGCGGAGGATGGAGTTGGTGCTCGGGGATCGCGGTTTCACGCTGCTGAGGGCCGACGGCAAGCCAGTAGTAGATGATAGGCCGGCGGCTGACTATGCCGAGATAAGCGGCGTGGACATCAGCG
>JAKORR010000455.1 GCA_029777735.1 Armatimonadota bacterium
CAGCGAGACCAGACAGAATCTGGATCAGGCGCGAGTGTCCATCGACACCATAGCCTTCCTGCTGGACAAGCTGCGGCAGGTCGCGTCGGCCGAGGAAGCACGCGAAGTCGAGCTTGTGCTGACCAACCTGCGGATCAACTTCGCGCAGAGGGTCGGATAGGAAACTGTCTCATGGAACCGATACCACTGGCTCATGTCACTCGTGGCGTCCTAGTCGAAAGTGTTCACTATGGCTCGGCTGCAGTGGCCGACGCTGAAGGCCGGCTGCGCGCTGCCCTCGGTGATCCTGACCGTCGTTACTATCTCCGCTCGTCCTCCAAGCCGCTGCAGGCCATTTTGGTCATCACTTCTGGCGCGGCGGACCAGTTCGCCTTCACTACCGAAGAGCTGGCCATTACCTGCGCCTCTCACCACGGCACGGCGCGACATGTCGAGGTGGTACTGGGGATCCTTGACAAGCTCGGCCTGGGGCCAGAGGCCCTGCAGTGCGGCACACACGCTGTATCCGACGCGGAGGAACGTGAGCGCCTGGCTCGAGAAGGGTTGGGACCGTCGCCTCTGCACAACAACTGTTCGGGCAAGCATGCCGGGATGCTAGCGGCCTGCCAAGCGCTAGGCCTGCCGATCGACGACTATATCAAGCCGACCCACCCGCTTCAGAAGGCGCACCTAGCGAACGTCGCATTGTTTTGCAGCCTGCCGGAGGCAGAGGTAGTAATCGGGGTGGACGGGTGCGGCGTGCCGACCTTCGGCGTGCCGCTGCGGGCAGCCGCGACCGCCTACGCGCGACTGGCCAGTGGCGTAGGACTACCGGAGGAAGCGGCGGCGGCCACAAGACGCGTGAGGGAGGCAGTGTGGCAGGCGCCTCACATGATTAGCGCGCCGGGGGCCTTCAACAGCGAGCTACTGGCCACGTGCAGAGGGCGCCTGATAGCCAAGGGCGGCGCCGAGGGCCTCTTCTGCGCAGGTGAGACGGCTTCAGCCGAGGGATTAGCGATGAAGACCGAGGACGGCCTGGGCAGAGGTCTGGTAGAGGCCGTCACGGCTGCCTTGGCTGTGCGCTGGCCGTCGCTGCCGTGCGAGGCCTTCGAACGCTGGCGTACAACACGCGTGACGAACTGCCGAGGTGAGCATGTGGGCAACGTTACGCCGGTATTCCCGGTGGGCGCGTTGGTCCCCTGATCCGCAGTGCAGGCAAGGCGAGTGCCCCAGTGCAAGCACGGGCTTCAGAGGCTGAGGTATCTTCCTCCATACGGGGACAGCTTAGTGGCGCGCGGGCAGGGGCTCACTTCGCCAACTTGAGCAGAGCCACTCCGGCGACGACCAGTCTAATGTCCAGGACTTTGGAGAGCGTCAGGCCCTCACGCAGTAACAAAGCCGTAGACCAGCTCAAGGCTAACACTACACACAAGCCGGCCCCCGGCAGTGTCCCGGCTGCCATCGGCTCTTGTGCTGCCGCCTCACAACCGATCAGCCGCTTCAGCGGCTCTGCAGGTCGCTGATACGATGGCTCAATTCGGCGATGGCCGGCCAGATGTCAACGTAAAGCCTGTAAAAGTCGCCATACTCTTCGTGCCTGGCAGGGTTTGGTTCGTATACGTCACGTTCCTGCACAAGCGCCCCAACGGCCTCGGTCACGGAACCATAAACGCCAACGGCCACGCCACCGAGAATGGCACCCGCCTGGCAGCCGCTTTCCGTGACGTTGATAGTGACCGCGGGTTTGCCAATGATGTCAGCCTTGAGTTGCAGCCACAGCGGGCTCTTTGCGCCGCCGCCTGTACAGCGCAGGCGATCGATGACTACGCCCGCCTGCTCCAGCCGGTCCACGTTTTGGCGCATTTCGTAGCAGATGCCCTCGATGAGAGCCTTTACGTAGGTTTTCTCATCGACTTTGAGTGACAGACCCAGCAGGGCGCCGCGGGCGAGCGCGTCTAGATAGGGCGTACCACTGCCGGCGAAATAGGGTACGAGAAACAGGCCCGTCGGCCCAGCGGGCAGGTCGCTGAGGATAACGTCGTAGACGTCCCGACCCGACTGCTCGGCCTCTTGCCGATGTGATCTGCCAAAGTTGTCGCGATACCAGCGCAGGATACTGCCCGACGCGTAGGTGAAGGCCAGAGAAGCATATAGGTCGCCGTAGACGTGCGGGTAGCAGCAGTAGTTGTTGCGCCGCATGGCCTCAGTCAGGACGGGCCTGTCAAAGGCCACCGTAATGCACTCGACCGTGCCTGTGCCATCCACGGCCATCCTCTCACGGATGATGCCCGCGCCGAGGGCGTTCATAGGCTGATCGTGTCCGCCAGCAACCACGAGGCAACCGACCGGAAGCCCTGTCACTTGGGAAGCAGCCTGGCTGATCTCTCCTACCACCTCGCCACTGCGGATCGGCTCGGCGAGAAGCGAAGAGTCAAGACCCGCGGCCGCCAGCATCTCTTCCGACCAGCAGTGATTCACTACGTCGAAGGCCATTGTGCGGCCTGCTAGGGACCAGTCCAGTCGCGGCTCCAAGCCGAGCTTGTAGAACACGGTGTCGGGCCAGAGCAGATACTTCCAGGTGCGTCGGTGGATGTCGGGTCGCTCATCGCGCATCCACATCAGCTTGGGCAGTGTGAAACTGGAGTGCAGCGGCATGCCTGTTATCTCGAAGACGCGCTGAGCGCCCGGGGTATCACGCAAACTATCAGCCTGCTTCACGGCCCGAGCGTCGGGCGACACGATCGTGTTATACAGGAAACTGCCGTCGGCCGCGACAGGCGTGAAGGCCTCGCCGAGCGCCGAGATGCTGAGCGCGCGGGGCGGATCACCAACTATCCCTACCGACACCTTCTGAAGGACCGCGCAGACGGCCTCCCACACTTCCTGAGGTCGAAGCTCAATCCAGCCGGCCGTCGGGTAGATCTCGGGATACTCACGATAGGCCTGTGCGAGCACCTGGCCCTCTTCATTGAAGGCCACCGCCTTGCAGCCTGTGCTGCCAATGTCCATTCCGATGAGGCTCACAGTGCGTCCCTCCTCATTAGCGATCTAGAGGCCGAGCCGCTGCCGCCAGGTCTCGCAGACCTGCTCAGCCTTGCGCGCGGCGATTCCAGTATACTGCTCCGGATGCAAAAGAACTTGCTTTTGTTTGTCAGGGAACCGGTCGAGATAGGGCTTCAGGTCCTCGGCCTCGAAGAGCAGGTCGCCCAGTGGGCGGCCGCTGGCCTGGGCGTCGAGGGTAAGTCTGCGCACGCGCTCATGGGCGTCTGAGTGGCCATAAGCGGCCAGAAGAATATAGGCGGGCTCGGCTGCAATCAGCCCGCGGGTGAGGGCGAGGTTCTGGGCCATTCGCTCGCGGTCGGTGACGAGCCGCCCCATGACCCGCTGAAGCCTCAGAAGCGCATTGACCAGCGCCACAAGGGGCTCGGGCAGGAAACGCTGGGAGGCAGAATTGCTCAGGTCACGCTGGTGCTCTGAGATTTGGTCTAGGTAGATCGTCACCATGCGTGGCATGAAGGCCTTCCACAGGCTTTTCACATTCTCGAAGTTCCAGGGATTGCGCTTGTGCGGCATGGTTGAGGAGCCGACCTGCGCGTCCCCAAACTCTTCCCCGACTTCGCCGATCTCAGTGCGCTGCAGATGGCGCATGTCGTCGGCCAGGTTAGCCAGAACGCCAAAGGCGAGGGTGAAGCTGTGCATGAGGTCGGCCAGGGGCTCGGGCGGAACGATCTGTGTAGACGCGAGGGCCGCGGGCAAACCCAGCTCACCCAGCACCTCGGCCTCGAAGGCCACCGGGTCGTCAAAGAACAGCGAACTCGCGTTGTAGGCCCCCACGGCACCGCTGATTTTGCCGGGCAGTGCGTCGGCGGCTTGTCTTATCTTCTCAATACAAGTTCCGAGTCGGTTGACATACTGAGCTATGGCAAAGCCGAAGGTAAGCGGTACGGCGTGCTGGCCGTGTGTGCGTCCAATTTGTAGCGTGTCCTTCTCGCGTAGGGCAAGATCTATAAGAATACGCTCGAGTTTGAGTATCTCGGGCAGAACAGCCTTGTGCGTCACCTCACGGAAGAGCCAGGCGCGGGCCGTGTCCACGACGTCGAAGCTGGTGGTCGTGAAGTGTACAAAGGGCCTGGCACGGTCCGAAACGCGGCGCTGAAGGCAGTTGACCATGGCTCGGGTGTTGTGCTGGATGCGCGCCTCCTCTTCGGCCACTTCCTCAACAGTTACCTGCTCGGCAGCCGCAGCGACTTCATCGGCGACCTCTGGCGGACAGATTCCGCGCCGTGCAAGGACCCTGACCAGAGCTACCTCTACAGCAACCTCGGATTTCAGTCTGGCGCGCTCGGAGACATACGGGGCCAGCAACTCTCTCATCCTGGCGTCCTGGCCGTAGTAACGAAAGTCCAGAGGTGACACGCAATCGTAAACATTGATGTTCATCAAAAACCCTCCTGCACAGGACTTACGCGCAGGAGCTGCGCGCCCGTAGGGTATTCTAACGGCTGCGAGCCGCGACCGACAAACTCGCGCTGGCCCTGGCTTAGCTGGAGGACCTGGGCGCCCGCAGCGGTCAAGGGTAACTCGATGCGCGTTCCAGGCGTGTCGCACCATAGGTACAGGTCTCGCCGGTCGCGGACCAACTCCCATGTGCCGTTGACGAGCCCCAACTTGATAACGGGACGGCCAGATAAGTTTACCAGCGTGTCGCCGTTTGGGTGGCCGAGGGTCAGCACGGGGGCCGAACCCGTCGCCGTTAGTCGGTAGACATCACCCTGCTCGTTGCGCCAGGCACGCTCCTTGGCCTCGCCCGTGTTGAGGGCAATGCTGACCATCTTCAGCACCCACTGCTTACTGGTTGCGGACGGCTGTCCGTCCAAGCTCAACCAGACCAGCGCGCCTTGCTGTGTGGGCGTCTTCAGCTCAAGGTCGCCTGCGCGCACTAGCCCGCGCGACAGGTCGCCGGCGATGGCCAGCACCTGGGGCGCTTTGACGAGGAGTAGGTTGCGCGGCCGATCCAGCGTCACAAGGCCTCCCTGCGACACTAGGACTTTGTTGTCCAACATGCGGCTCGACAAGGATTCGTCGCCCACGATCTGGCCCAGTGCATCCAGAGCGGCCCGCACCGCCAGTTCCTCGGGCATCTTCTTGAAACAGTAGCGGTTACGGGTCACATCCCGGACACCAAAGGCGGCCTGCGCGGCCGAGCAGCGCCCTATGGGCCTGAGGTTCGGGGTATTGGTAACATCGGGCAAGAAGTAGGCCGGGGCGGCCGTCAGCTCTCGACTCTCGCCAGCGCTGAAGAGAGTGCCACCGAAATCAAACAAACCGCGAACACTGGGGGCCGTGGCGACGTCGCAGCCGTTGCGCTCGTCCAGGCTCTGGTTCGCCGCGAGCCGATAGGGATCGGCCCAGAGCGAGTTGGCGAAAAAAAGAACGTTGCGCTCTCGGTACTTGCCGCCAGAGCTGCGACCGCTGGCGATCACTAGGTCGTCATCAGCCTGTAACTCGTCGTCGAAGAAGGCATTGCCGACACGGCACACATAGCCCAGGCGGTGCAGCGGCGAGGCCATGGGGTTGAGCGGCGCGAGCAGGACGTCGGCCGCGCTATAGCCGATGACCACGCTCGAGCGTGACGGCGGAACGAGACGTCGCGTGAACACCTGTCCGGCAATCGCCGCCAGGCCCCAGCGGACCGGGTCGTGAGTGACATCGAAGAGACCGACGGTGCGTCGCTCTGGGTTGGCGCTGAAGTGAAACAGCAGTAGTGCGTCCACATCTTGGAGAGCCCCATAGGCCGCAGCCTCAATCATCCCTGCCGCGCGATACTTGTTCGGCCAACACGGACACCATTCGCGCACCACCAGCGGCTTACGGTACACTCGGGCCGCAGCCACTACCACTGGGAAGGTGCCGTCGTCGTCGATCTCCATCGAGCTGTGATTATGGAAGGAGTAGGGCATCTCCCAGGGACGTCCGGCCGGGAACATAGGGTGATCCCAGTACCAATTGACGCCGATGAAGTCGAGGCCCTCTCCGGCCGCGCGCAAGTCAGCAGGTATGGTTGGCTCCGCCACGCCGCCAAGGAGCATGCCTGTCGCACCGCTGTCGCGCACGGCTCGCTGCATCGCAGCGAAGTAGCTCAAGTGTACATGCGAGTAGAAGAGTGCCGTGTCTGTGTCGCGCGAGTTGCCTTCGATCAGCGATCCCAGCTTGACCGTGCCCTGCGTCACGGATTCATCGTGGCGCAGAGGGCAAAAGCCTGCCACGTCGGTCCAGGCCCTACGCAGTGCCTCGTCGGTGCCGTAGCGATCGCGGAGCCACTCGTTGAACTGTGCCTGAAGCGTCTGGTCGTGGGGCGCTGCAAGGGACAGGCCACGCTTGGCGGCGCGAAAGAGACCGTTCTCGTCACACAGCTCAACGAACAATACTGCCGGGTCCTGCGCGTAAGTACGGCCGGTGTACGGATTGACATGCTCACAGAGCAGCTCACGGGCATAGGCAGCCTGTAGCTCGATCAGCCGCGGCAAAAAGACAGCGTAGGGCTTGGCGCCCCGGCCTAGCTCAGCGCCATCGGGTAGGCCTTCCTCAGGCCAGAAGGTACGATAGTCCAGCAGGTCCAGGTAGACGTAAATGCCGCGCTGCCCTAGGCGATGGATCCAGTAGTCGAGGCAGGTCCGCCTCTCGGGGTCAATCCGCGGCTTTTGGCCGGCTCTCTCGCGAGGCAGCAAACCGGTGACGTCGTCGAAATGGTGAAAGCGGACGAGGTTAAAGCCGGCGCTGGCTAGAGCTTCGACAGCCCGGTCGATGACATCGCGCGGCTGGAAGACAGAGTCCTTAGCAATGTTGACGCCCCAGAACACAGCCCGCGAGCCGTCCTCAAAGTAGAGCCGGCCGTCAGTGCCGCCGAACACCCGCCCGCAACGACCTGCCGGCTCGGGCTCGCGGGCGAAGTCAGCGATGCAACTGGCCGGGAAGTCGGCTGCGTTGACGTCCAGGACAGGCGCCCGACCTGCGACGTCCTTCAGGGGCACTTGGGCCATAAGCACCAAAACCAGGAGCCACGCGAGGTCCATAAGCCGCCCTAGCCTCCCACAGGCGAAGCCACTGCAAAGTAGGGATCAGGCACCCCCGACATTTCTCCCACCGGCCCCAGCCGGTAGCCGGCCGCGATCAAACGATCCAAAAGCTCCTCAACGACTCGCGGTGTCTCGTCGTCACCGTTGTGCAGTAGCACTATGCCCCCTCCTTGCAGATCGGCATAGAGCCCCTGCACGACCTGGGGTAAGGAGTCGCCAGAGTACCGGGAAATGTTGGCCGTCCAGAACACGGGCCGGAAGCCGTAGGCGGCAGCAGCACGCCGTACTGCCTCGGAGTAGTGCCCACCTGGTGGCCGGAAGAGCACTACGCGCCGACCACAGGCCTGCGCCAGGGCCCAGCGGCTCTGTACCAGTTCACGTTCCACGTCAAGAAGCGACATCTTCGCCATGTTCTGATGCGAATAAGAGTGGCTGCCTAGTTCGTGGCCCGCCGTGAGAATGTCGCGCACCAATTCGGGATAAAGTAGGGCCTGCTTGCCCACCAGGAAGAAGGTGGCTCTGATCCCGCGCTGAGCTAGAACCCGCAACAGGAAGGGCGTCAACCTTGGGTGAGGCCCGTCGTCGAAGGTAATCGCGATCTCGCGGCGGGAGTGCAGGACGTGAAGCTCCTGGGCTTCGGCGCGGGAGACGCCCAGCGCTCGGTAGGTGTCGCTCACAACTCTACGCACGTCAGGCTCCCATGGCCAGAAGCAGAAAGCTCCCTCCGCCGAATCGAGCGCATCGGACCAGCGATTGAGCGCACTCGCCGCCCTCGCTCTGAGTACATAGGCCTCGTGCGGTGGTAGCTGGG
>JAKORR010000456.1 GCA_029777735.1 Armatimonadota bacterium
GATGATGTGAATCGGAATATTCAGCGGGGCCAGCCACAGTGGATAGCCCACAAAGTGCATCAGGTACTTCGCCCCGTTGTACTTGAACCCGTAGTACTGCACGCAGAAGAAGGCGAACACGCCCAGCGCGGCCGTCACTCCAAGCCTCGCCGTCGGCGAACTGAAGCCAGGGAATATAATCATCATGTTCATGAAGAGAATATAGAGGAAGAAGGTGCCCAGCAGAGGTAAAAAGTCGCGACCCTTGCCGTGACCGATGATGTTTTCAAAGTAGTTGCCCAGCGCCTCGTAGATCCATTCCCAGAATATCTGCAGCTTGGAGGCGGCAGGCGGATCCGCCAGCTTACGCGTACCCAGGTAGGACAGCACGACCAGGAACACGATTACCACCAGCGCATGCAATACCCCACCGTCAACCCAAGGCTTCAGTGCCTCCGGCAAATGTTCAGCAACGATCTCCAGAAAGGGTGTGATTGCTTCGTGCATCGCGGTTTCCCCGATTCGGGTCTCAGGAGCCGCGCCGCCTGCCCACAACAAAGCCAGCCATCAAGGATACTGCCCCGAGGGTGATCCCCGCACCAAGGCTCCAACCAGGTGCTCGCAAAACATATACCATAGCCCAAAATAGCCCCAGAAGGGCCGCGAATTCGAAAAGTTGAGTGACGATCAGAAAAGGCCACATGCCACCGGGGCGGTCACCCGCGGTGATCGCGGCCACTCGCCACACGCTCAGGTAAAGCACTGCCATCATTACCCCTGTGCCTACAATCAAGCCCAAGGCAGCCGTCCACAGACTCATCCACGCCAATGGGACGACGATCAGCAAGGCCAAGCCCGCGGCAATACGAGTCGCAGCAGAGACCTGGTGTTGGGCTAAAGCGGGGGTCATCCGTCCTTGCCCTTACCTAAAGTGCTCACCGCGGCGATGAGCTGCTGAAAAGCTGCCGCACTGCCAAGCACCGTACCTGCCAAGGCTAGCCAGGGTTCGGTATTCAACCGTCGATCCAACCACAAACCCGCCAGAGCTCCCAAGCCCACGCAAAACCCCATAACCGCGCCCAAGCTGGCCAACTCTAAAGCGCGGGACATATGCACGTCATCCCAACGCATTCGCATTGACAGAATGTTACTCCAAGTTGTGAGCGCCGTCAAGCGGAACCGCGGGCCTGCAAGCACTGCTGTGCGGGGCTACTCTCAGCTCTGCCCTATCAGCCCCTTGGGAAGGGGCTCGTCATAAGCCTCGGGCCAAGCGCGGGTGACCTCGTCGGCGCTCGGCAGATTGCCCAGCGCCCCTCGCCCGCTGCACTTCATTGCCGCCACCAGGTTGCCCAACCGGGCCGCATCCCGCAGACTCGCCCCGCACAGCAGGGCAGACAGCAACGCCCCATCGAAGGCATCTCCTGCCCCTGTCGTATCGCGCACCGGGAATCTCCGCACTGCCTGCACACGCCACTGTTCGACGGCGCTCGCCACCAGACAGCCGTCGCTACCCAGCTTGACCGCCACGACCTCGCAGCCCGCTTCTAGGCATCGCTCGATAACCTTCTCCGGGGCCTTCGTGCTCCACAGGAGCGCTTCGTCGGTGTTCATCGACGGCAGCGCGATCGATACCCGAGGCAGTATCCACTCCAGTTCGCACCGCGCCTGGCTCACCGACCACAGCTTCGGCCGGAAATTAGGGTCATAGCTCAGCTTTACGCCCAACTCGCCGCACAGCTCCGCCAACCTACGCACCGCCGCCCGCGAGCTGGCCGAGATGGCCTGGCTGATACCCGAGGTGTGGGCCAGGCGCGCTCTAGCCACGTAGTCAGCACTCAAGTCCGCGGGCTCCATCGTCGCGGCCGCGTCTCCCGTGCGGTAGTACGTGAAGAAGCGTTCGCCATCGGGTGACACGGTGATGACATACAGGCCGTTGAAGCCTTCCACGACCAGTACCTGCGACAGGTCGAGGCCCTCCGCAGCCCACCTGTCCAATAGCAGCGGGCGGAAAATGTCGTCACCTACGCGGGTGATGTAGCCCGCCCGGATTCCGAGGCGTGCCGCAGCAACCAAGACGTTCAGAGTGTCGCCGCCCACCGTGCACTGGAGCCTGGAACCGGCGGCGATGGCTTCCTCACCGAACAGCTCCACCATACACTCGCCAGCACTGATGAGGTCGAGTGATTCTGAAGCCTCCACGGGATCTGATCTCCTTCGTCGACCATAGCCGTACATACCGCTACTTCCCGCTGCTAACTCAACGGCCCTATCCCCAGGCGTGTGCACCGACTAACGGCTGCTGCAATGCTTAGAGTATTTCGAGGCGCGGCCGTCGGGTCCTCCATTAACAGCAACGGCTAGATGTCTCGAACTCTATCAAAACCGGGGAAGCCTCTCGTGAAAAGGCGTCTTTTCTCCACTTTGCGGGCGATTCTACTTGTGGGCCTGAATAGGGGTGACTCCCACAGTTGCGCAGGTGTCCACAGCGACGTACTTTCCTCAACGCCCAGGACGAGTGGGGAGGCTTGCGGGCGCTTCAGGGAGCTGCTACGACTGTCTTACAGGTCAACACCAGGTCGCTGGGCACCAAGCCAGGGTCGAGGCGGGAGGCTACTATACGACCCGCAGGATAAGGAAGCTCTTCCGGGCTCAGGACTCGTCAGGCCTCCACCTCATCGGCGCGGAAGCTAAGCCTCGTGCCTAACATCCTAGGGAGCGGCTCCGCGCCAGACGAAATCGTCACGGCCACTTTCAACCCTAATGCCCCAAACCCCAGCGTCACCTCGGGCGGGCCAGAAGCTCAATCTGCACGGCTAGGTCTCGGTCCTAAGCAAGCCCGCGGAGCGCAACCCAAACGAGACCTGGATGCCGGCGCCAGAGGTGAGCGTGGTGGGGGGGAGAACAGTGCAGGCTCGTCGCATAGCAGGACTCTGGTCTACGCCAGGGTCAGCAACAAGACCTAACCTAACCTGGGGAAGTGAGCTGCAGTCTGGATGCTCAGGAGACCTCAACAGTGACGGCTGCTATGTGAACACCGCCGACTCCCGTACCTTGCTGAAGCTCTTCCTGGCAAGAGAGGCAGGCCACCGGCCATCACGTCGCAGCCCGACGGAGGGATAGACGCGCGGGACGTAAGCACCTCCTTCCTCGCTCTGTGGCAGTCACTGTGAAGGGCACACGATCCGGTCCCGGATTGTGTCCCTTGCCCGCAGGCACTAAACCTGCAGCCATCCTGATTGCCGCTCTGGCCTGGGCGGTGTACCTACAGCCGTACGCCCCAGAGGAATGCCAGCTTGGGCTTCCAGATCGTTCACTAGATCCTGTTGATGACTCTGGGGGAGTATGGTATACTGCCTTTGAGTGTTATTGGACAACTAGTAGGAGGTAGAAATGCGGTCCGTCCGGCCGGGATGCCCGATGCGGCACAGCAGCGCATCGAGCTGATTTAGTGCCAGGTTATTAAAAGCCTCGGCCAGCCCGGTCGCGGCGGGCTTTCTCTTGGGCTGGCTTTTCCGGACCCAGGAAGGTATTATGCGATGGCCCGGAGGGGTCATCGGACGTTGGTTGTTAGTTAAAGTCATATGTAGGTTCGGAGGCCTGGCAGCAGGCGTAAAGGCTTGGCGACGGGCTTTTTCCGACCTCCTGCTGGCGAGGTAGTGGCAGGAGAGTTTTTGTATGCCGGAAGCAACGACAGACAGAGCAC
>JAKORR010000457.1 GCA_029777735.1 Armatimonadota bacterium
AACTTCATCCACGATACAGGCGGCTACGGCCGCGCAGGCGACCACTGGGCCTATCCCTACTATTCCTGGGGCATTTATCTGGACGACTGGGCCAGCGGCACCCACGTCTACGGGAACATTGTGGCGCGCACTTACCTGGCCGCCATCCACGTCCACAGTGGCCGCGACAATCTGATCGAGTACAACATCTTCGTCGACGGCCTGCGGGCGCAGGCGCAGTTCTCGGCTTGGCCTACTACCCACAAGGCCTTGCCCAAAATGTTCGAGGAGATCGCTGCCATGGGCTGGCCCAAGGGCCGCTATCCCGGGCTTGATCGTATCCAGGACCCCGTGCGCGACGCCACCATGTCCTTCAACGTCTTTCGGCGCAACATCGTATACTACAACAATCCGGAATCGCTACTGTATTCGTGCAGCGGGCTTGTCTTCGAGGAGCACACCTCCGACTATAACTGCCTGTTCAACCACGGCCATCCGTTGCAGGTGAACCTCCCCGGCGTCGGCCGCGACGAGCAGTGGGCCAAGTGGCGAGAGATGGGCTTCGAGCAGCACTCGATCGTCGCCGACCCGCAGTTCGTGGACCCGGCAAGGGACGATTACCGTCTCAGGCCCACCTCTCCAGCCCTGCGGCTGGGGTTTAAGCCTCTTCCCGTCAAGCGCATCGGCTGCCAGGCGAGCAAGTACCGCGCGACCTGGCCTCTGGTCTACCCGAAGCCTATCTATCATCCGGAGCTAGAGGAAGCCGAGGCTGCGCGGGAGGCTCCGCGCCACGTCGCGACGCGTGTGACCACGCCGGTAACCATCGACGGGGTGGTCGGGCCAGAGGAGTGGCAACCCGACCCGGCGAAGGCTATGGTTTGCGCCCGCCCTCCGGGCAGCGAGCGCGGCTCGAAGTACAAGAGCCACGCTTGGGCGCAGTTCGACGGCGAGAACCTGTATCTGTTGTTAGTCAATGACGTGGACCCCGATGTTCCGCTCACCACGGGCAGCCAGTGGGGCGTTGACGACGCCGCCGAGATTGCCTTCTGCGACCCCTCGCGCAAGGCCTCGCCTATCTTCAACCTCCGGGGCTTCGCCGGTGGCGCCGCGTCAAGCGTGTGCGACGCGGGAGCCTCAGCCGCCGCTGCTGCCAGACTGGGCCGGGCAACGCGCTTCTCCTCGGGTATCGAGAAGGGTCGCTGGGTCGGGGAATGGTGTATACCCTTGCGCGCAGCGGGCATCGATCCAACCAGGACCTCGGAACTACAGTTCAACATCAATGTGCGGCGCATGGCCGACAGGAGCTGGATGGTGTGGACCTGCACGGGCGCTGAGATCTGGCGTGTCGAAAATGCTGGCCTTCTGGTGCTGAGGCAGAGTAGGCAGACCCCGGCAGGCGATGATTAGGGTGACGAGCCGCGAGCGTTTCCTGGGCGTCATGACGTACAGTGCTGTGGACCGGCCTGTCTACCGCCTCCTGATGGGCGGGTGGCCCGAAACAATCAAGCGATGGAAGAGCGAGGGCTACGACCCAGCGAGCGAGCCTCTCT
>JAKORR010000458.1 GCA_029777735.1 Armatimonadota bacterium
GACGTGTACATCCGCACCGAGCTACAACCGACCCTCGACTGGGACCTCAGTGATGCCTGGCGGATACGGGCATCGGTTCGTTGGGATGTGCAGGAAGAAGCCACGCGAGACTATGTGCTACAACTGGACCGCAAGGTCCACTGCCTAACGTGGTACGTGCGCTATAGGGACGTGGGCAACTCCGTGGCCTTCGGTGTCAACCTCAGCGGCATCACAGGCGATACTCGGGCCTGCCCCTCGGAGCGCGAACCAGCCTGGTTCAAGTCCCTGCAGCCTGATCTGGCGGGCAGCGCAACCGCAGCGACTACACCTGCCCCTACAGGGTTAGAGGCGGCACCACAGGACGAAGAACCAGGCGTCGAAGACGAGAAGTCGCCTGCCCAGGAAGAGGCCGATTCGACACTGCCAGCGGACGAGGCCCAACAGACTCAGCAGTCAGCAGACGAAAAACAGAAATAGAGACCTTCGGCCCGTCCTGCGCCCCTGGAAGCCTGGGACGAGAGCGTCAAACCTACTCTTTGCCCTCCTGGCCGCCGAAGCGCTCTTTGATTCGACGGTCCTCCTCCTCACGCTCATCAAAGTGCATCACTGCCGGACCGGCGGGCTCACGTCTCTCGGCACGGGCCTTGCGTATCTCCCACGGCTCTGGCTCGGGTATCCCGAAGACCTCCCTCTTACGCTTCAGATAGTAGAGGTAGTCGTTGTAACTCACGTCGGGCGGCACCCGATGGTCAACATGAGGTATCCAACCGCCCTCTTTGACGGCCGCCTCGATGCGCCTCAGCTCCGCGTCGATGGCTTCGCGGCCAGCCGCCAGCGCGCGCTTGTTCACACCGCCCAGCATCAGAACATCGTGCCCATACTTGCGCCGAATCTCCAGCGGATCGCTGCCAGCCGCTACCTCCACGGGGAACATGCAGTTGATGCCGCCCTCGGCCCAGCAGTCAATGACGCCCATGATGTTGCCGTCACAGTCCAAGTAGTTGATGTGGCAGCCAGCCTTCGCCAACAGGTCTGTGATACGCTTATACCGTGGCGTAAGGTAACGGCGAAAGGTCTTGGGAGATATGATGCAGCCTGCCCGATAGCACATATCTTCCCAGAATGCACTGGCGTCGATCGTCTTGATGTCTCGCACCGCTCGTTCCAACAGTGTGGTGATGAACCAACACAAATGCTCCACCATATCCTCGAAAAGCTGCGGATCGTCGTAGACCATCAGCGCGATGCCTTCGAAGCCCGCCCAGTCCCGCAGCCATCCGAAAAGACTGCCGCCGCCTACGACGACGGGCGCGTCCGCGTCCCTCAGGCGCGCCACGTGGGCGTCCCAGTCCGCAGGGTAGCGTCCCGGCGTTGTGGGATCTAGGCGTGGCTTGAACAACTCCTCCCACTCACGGCGGCCCTTCAATGGAAAGTCCAGGTAGGTCGGTATGGTATCGGTGCCGTCGGTGAAAACTTTCGATATCACACCACTGCCGTCCTGGACTACACGGTACCTGCCCGCGTCCTCCAGCACCTTGTACTCGAAGGTCGGGATCAAACCCATGTTGATGGGGACATAGGCCCGCGGCGCGAAGCCAAAGTACTGGTCCGCGATGCTGTTGTTGTTGATCTCCTCGGGCAGGCCCTCCCGATGCCAGCGGCGGAAGGTGTTGTCCCAATAGCCGAATTCCTCATCAGGAATGTAGTCGACGGGTTCGAACCGCAAGTGTCTGAGCCAAC
>JAKORR010000459.1 GCA_029777735.1 Armatimonadota bacterium
ACGCCCCCGCGCCCTGCCCGACTGGCCCTACAACCTCTTCGCCATGGTCCATGGCAAGGACCGGGAGAGCGTACTGGCCCAGGTGGAAGAAATCGCCACCCTGCTCGGCAGCGCCTGCCGGGGGCGGGACGTGCTGTTTTCGACGGCGATTCTGAAGAAGACGGGGCTGCGGATCGGGTCGGGCGCTTGAGCTTCACCCGCCCTTCTGCGGCACCAGCTTGACCTGCAGCTCGCAGCCCACCGCCTTGGCGTAGCGCTTGAGGGTTGCGAGGGAGGGGGCGTGTTTGCCGGCGGACTCCAGCCGTGAAACGGCGCTCTTGGTGGTGCCCATCCGTTCCGCAACGGCGTCCTGGGTCAGGCCGGCGCGGGAGCGTGCCTTGAGCATCTGGTTGGCGAGCTGGTATTCGAGGGCCAGGGCGTCATAGGCCTCGGCGAAGCCCTCCTGGGCCTCTGCTTTGGCGAGAAAGTCCTTGTGGCTGTGGCGGACGGGTTTGAATTTCAACTCATCCATTTGAAACCTCCTTCATGCGTTTGCGCGCCAGCTTCAGTTCTCGGTCGGGCGAGCGCAACTAGGCTGACCGCTCTCAACGCCACTGGGGTGCTGACCGGCCAGTACGGGGCCGGTTCGAGGCAGTCAGGCAGCGACGTAACACGCAATCAGCAGCGCCAATCCAAGTAGCTGAACGACGTAGGCGGCGATGTATCCGGTCTTGTGTTCCGTCCAGACGTCCTTGGGGATCTCGCGCGCCCTTGCGGTATCAAGGGTCAGCAGGCAATTCGCAATCTCGAAGGTCGCGAGATGCATCTTGCGGAAATAGCTGAAGAACAGCCCGGCCGCCAGCAGCAACAAGCCAAGCCCGAAGGCGAGGAATGGTTCGCGCCCGCCCTTGTCCTGCAGAAGCTTTTCGGAGAGGGTCAGGGAGACCACGGCCAGATCGAAGGCGACGTAAAGGAGTATGGCCTTCTTGTCCTCTTCGACGATGCTCAGAAGAGTCTTGATGTAGTCCTTGCTCAGGTCTTCGGGCACGGCAGTCTCCATGTAAGCGACTGCCATAAGTATGAGGCAGAACAGGTCTGCCTCAAGTCCTCAGACTGGTTCTCAACCCCCCGCCGCTTCGATCTCCTCCGACAGCAGCAGCCATTGTTCCTCGTGGGTATTGAGGCTGGCGTCCACCTGGGCCAGTTCGCGTCCCAGTTCGGCGATCTTGTCGGCGGCGGGGTGGCCGGAGAGCTGGGCTTCGAGGGCGTGCTTGCGGGTCTGCACGTCGAGGATGGTCTGCTCCAGTTTGCCCAGGTCGCGTTTGAGGCCCTTGAGCTTGTCGGGGCTGATGCGTGGGGCAGCAGGCGCGGGGGCCGGTGCCGGGGTGGCGGCGGGCTTGGGGTTCTTGAGGGCGGCCTTGAGGTCTTCCCGGGCGCGGCGGGCTTCTTCCAGCAGGTAGCGCTGGTAGTCGTCCAGGTCGCCGTCGAAGGGCTCGACGCCGCCGCGGGACACCAGCCAGAACTCGTCACACACCGA
>JAKORR010000460.1 GCA_029777735.1 Armatimonadota bacterium
GATTCCCAGGTGGCGTCTTGTCCCACGGAATCGCGTATCACGCCGCGGCAGTTGACGCAAAACTGGTGGTAGTTCCCGCTGCGGTGCTCGGGTGCCAGGAACACCTCGATGCTGTCATCCAGCCAAGTGTTGCCATCATGCTTCGTGGCCTCGGCCTTTAGGATGCTGCCCTTGGCGTAGGGGCAGTTGAAGGCCACATAGAGGCACCGATCGTCGTAGGCTACCCATGCCCGTGTTGCCTCGCTCGCCAGACCCGCACCAGTATGTAGGACAAAGCCCTCGACGGCCCGGTCGTCGGCCCAACACGTGTCGTCGAGTTTGCCGTCCAGCTTGGGTGTACCCCGCACCGCCTCAAGAGAAGGTGTACCGAGCACCGCCACGTCATCGTACCAGGTTTTCACCAGGTCTTCGGCGTAGAGGGCGAGTCCGATCTTGACGGCAGCGGACGGCACACTGACGTCCTGGACGATGTTCGTCCACTCTCTGACGTCGGCCGGCGCCGGGATGCTCTTGAAGCCCAGGTGCTCCCCGTTCCTGTCGTAGAAGTGAACTCCAGCGCCAAGAGGCTTGCTGCCTTCGGACTTGATCCAGTAGGAGATGATAAGCGTAGAGCCACCCTCAACCGCCACGTGGTACTTGTTCCACTGGAAGGGGGCTTTGCCGGGTTCGTGGGGGGTGACGCTCCAGATCAATCCGCTGGATTGGCCCGAGTGAGCCGTCGTGGTGTCGAGCAGGTGGCGGTTACCGTCGGCGTCCTTAGCCGGATAGCGGTCCCACCAGGCAGGAGTGTGAACACCCTCCTCGAAGCCACCATTCTCGACAAGGTTGTACAGATTCGACACTTCTGGAGCGATGGGCTGAGTTGAGGCACAGAGCGCCAGGTCAGGCGCGAAGAATAGGGCAAAACAAAAGGCCAGAGCGAGAAGACAACCGAGAGTGCAGGGCACAGCGTGGTCCCTCCCGAGTGGCGGAATACTGTCCGCCGGTTATCAAGCCTTTAGGCGGGCCGTAGTAGCCCGCCTTGGGATCTCCTCTGAGGCATCACGAGGCCCTTACGGATGGGATACAACACGACGCCCACACGCATAGGGAGCAACCTCAGCTCCCAGGCTCCCGACGGGGCTGCAAACCCTCCTAGGTACGCAAACTGGCAACGCACCCCGCCAGAAATCCCCTAGGCGCGCTATCGGCTCGCGCACCACTCCCCCAGACGGCTTCACCTGGTCGGAACAAGCCTTCCCTGGCCGGTGTATCTCACGTGCCCCTTGGC
>JAKORR010000461.1 GCA_029777735.1 Armatimonadota bacterium
AGGCCTGTAACAATGTCGCGGACTGCGCCGTAGCGTGTCAAGCTGGGGGTGACGTGTCCAGTGGCCACCAACTGCCCAACGGTGAACTGGTCCAGGAGGCCGCGCCAGGCTCCAAGGGTCTGGCCTTGCTCGGCCAGAAGCGCCTGCAATTCGCCCACCGTCATACCTGCTTCAACCGTCACCGTCAAGTTGCTGGCGTCGTAGTCGCGGCAGGCCTTAAGTTGCTGTAGGCTCAGCTCGACACACCCGGGCCGGAACATCACGCTGTGGTCAGGCAGGTTGAGGGGCAAGCCGTCGCGCTCACAGGCTCCTAGCAGGTCGACCACCGCTTCCTCCGTGGTCGGCGACACCAGGCCGACCGACACGTCTTGCACCACCTCGTACTGTGTCACGCGCTCGCGGGCCTTGATCTCCTCGTCCTCCGGCAAGACCTTACCAGGGTTGAGAAGGCCTCTGGGGTCAAAGGCCAGCTTGACAGCCTGTAGGGCACGAAGCTCGAAGGCCGAGTAAGCCCTGGTCATCCACTTGCGCTTTTCGCACCCGATGCCATGCTCGCCGGTGATCACACCGCCGAGTCGGAGCGCCATCTCGGTGATGGCTTCGTCTGCGGCCGTGGCGCGAGCCATCTCTTCCTGATCCCGCGGGTCGAAGAGCACCTGGGGGTGTAGATTGCCGTCACCGGCATGGAAGACATTGCCGATGAGCACGTTGAATCTCCGCGCGATCCCGGCCACCTCGTACAAGGCCTGCGGCAGCTTGCTGCGTGGGACGGTCACGTCGGTGCTGAAGCGTGCGGGAGTAACCAGAGCGAGGGCAGCCGTCGCACCCTTACGACCACGCCACAGGAGCTCTCGCTCTGTGGCGTCTTCAGCCCACTCGAACCGCAGGACATGGTTCCTGCTACAGATTGCCTCTACCCGATCGATCTGGGGGCGCAGCGCTTCTGGCAGGCCATCGAGCTCGATGACCAGAACAGCCTCCACGTCCTCTGGGTAGCCCATCTGCCCCCACTTCTCAATGGCCTCAATGACAACGCGGTCGGCCATTTCGAGAGCCGCGGGCAAGAGGCCCTTGGCGATAATGTCCGAGACTGCCGCCGCAGCGTCTTCGATCGATGCAAAGCATGCCAGTACAGTGGCGACGGCCGCTGGCGCGGGCATGAGCCTACAGGTAATCTGGGTAACGATGCCCAGTGTCCCCTCACTGCCGATAACGATGCCGCGCAGGTCCAGGCCTGTGCTAACGAGCGCTGGGCCGCCCAGCTCCATCACGCTACCGTCGGCTCCGACGAAGATAAGCCCAGTCACGTGATTGGCGGTGACGCCATACTTCAGACAGTGAGGACCGCCGGCGTTCTCGGCCACGTTGCCCCCCAAAGTACATGCAATCTGGCTGGCTGGGTCCGGCGCATACACCAGCCCGCGCGCTGCAAGTACCTCATCGAGATCCGCGTTGATGATGCCCGGCTGGACGACGACACGCAGGTTCTCTTCATCGATTTCGATGATCCGGTTCATACGAGTGAGACTGACGACGACACCACCTGCCACCGGCACAGGGCCACCCGACAGGCTTGTCGCCGAGCCCCGCGGCGTGAGGGGTACGCCATACTCCGCGCAGGCTCGCACCACGGCAGCCACCTCGTCGGTGTTGCGCGGCAGCACCACGACGTCGGGCGCGGCCGTGCGCAGGGTAGCGTCGTAGCTGTACACCTCTAGATCGCATGGGTCGGACAACACTCCATCCGCCCCCAGTAACGAAGTTAGCTCCGCTACCAGCTTGGGGATTAGGAATCCACGCATGCAGAATCTTCCTTCCCGCCATGGGCGTCGGTACCAGATCCGGCGAGCTAATGGCCCGCCCAAGGTTCACGCTGTCCGCACCTAATCGGCCGCGCTCGGATACTCCCAACAGAGCAAGTGAACCGGCGGCTCGTCCTCATCTATGCCCGGGAAGCGCGGCACCTCGGGTATGAAAACGTTGTCGGTCTCGTCGTCATTGACTGTAGACACCTCGCCCGTCAGCACCGGGCCCTTACTGCTTTTGCCCCAGAACTTGTGGTGCAGGTACGGCGGTAGGGTCACGCTTTCGCCGGGTCGCAGGGAAATTGTCGACCCAGCCGGTACCTCCACCACGCGCCCATCGATGCTCAACACCACCGGCGTGTCGAGCAGTTCCTTATCAGCAGTGGCGTTGCATACCTCAATTATCAACTCACCGCCGCCGCGGTTGATGATGTCCTCGCGCTTCTCGCGGTGATGGTGGTCCGGGCACAACTGGTCCTCGCTCACGATCATGATCTTCTCGCAGTAGCTCTTGGGGTAACGGTCGGGGCGCTTGGCGTTGCCGTTGCGGATGGTGAACAGCACTAGGCCGACGCGCTCGAACTCGCCAGTCCCGTAGTCCGTGACATCCCAACCTAAGCGGTTGTCGCGGATCTCGTCGTACTCGTGCCCAGCCGCCCGCCACTGGTCGACAGACCAGAAGGCAAAGGGTGGCAGGTGGAACTGCAGAGCCTTGCAGAAGTCCATCGCCGAGAGAATGATCTCGTTGATCTGCGACCGCTTCATTTTCTTGCCTGCATTCTCAGCCATCGATCGTCACCTCATCTGCGGGCGGTAGAGCAAGTCGGCTATCCGCCGCGGCGTGGGTTGGCCTTTTCTGCAGTGGCTTCCCGGGATGCGCCCGTTACTTCAGTATCAGTATACAGGGACGGAGGGCTGTGAGCAGCCCTGGGGGCCATCAGCGGCCGAGAAAGACCAGGGCCTTCCATAGCGGCTTACGAGCGACTCGGCTGGCGAGAAGGGAGTCGTCGTGCTTCGTAGGGAGATTGGTGCCCTAAGATCGAGCCGGGTGGAGTGAGAGGATCTCGAGTAGTGGCACCGGCCCTCGTCTTATCCAACATAAGAGAGTCCTACACGGGTAGGCAGGGCTCCTTGGCCTCGGGGAGGACGCTGGCCAGCGTCCTCCCCGGGCATCGAGGGCTTGCGGCATCACGTTGTCCAAAGAGCTGTGAGGCTGCTCCTGCTCCTCGTTGTAGTACCACCACCCTTCCTCCACAGCTTGTGGTTCACTGCTCACCCCTCGCGCCGCAGGAGCAAACCTAGCCGTCGATAGCCTCAGTTGGGCCGGGATCCTGATAGCTCTGCCGAGAATCCGCGTGGCCCCGTTCCTCACTTTGCCAGTTTCCCCACTCGCCGGTCTGCGTTCACTTCACCGTAACAGCCTTGCCTGTCTCAGCCGACTTGTAAGCTGCGTCCAGGATTCTCATGATGCGTAGGCCATCGGTACCTGGCGACAACGGCGCATTGCCGGTCAGCACGCAGTCCACGAAGTGCCTAACAGCTGTGTGGCGCCCCATGGCTGGGTCCGCCGGGAACAAAAGCTGCTCATTGACAGGATGGCCGAACTGCTGAGCGAAGACCTCGAGCGTGTCGACGGCTGTATCATCCTCGCCGTCTACGGCGAACACCCGCTCCAGCGACGCGCCAGCCCTGTCGCCCATCATGGTCGAGTACACCCATTCCCGCTTGCAGCGGGAGGCCCAAGATGCCTCCAGCGCAATCGTGGCACCATTAGCAAACTTTATCATGGCCACAGCCATGTCCTCGACGTCGAAGACACCGGCCTTGTTGGGCGTACCCCAGGGGCCTAGAGCCTCCATTTTGGGCCCGAAGACCGAGTAGGTCGATGCCATGACCATCTCCGGCTCAGGGTTCCCCATGAACCACATTGTCAAGTCAAGCATATGCACCGCAAGGTCGATGAGCGGACCGCCGCCGGCTACTTCCTTGTTCGTGAACCAGCTACCCCAGCCAGGGATACCATTGCGCCGGATCCAACCGCAGCGTGCAAAGTAGATGTTCCCCAGCGTCCCTGCATCGATGTACTGTTTGAGGAGTTGGCTTTCAGGCCGGAAGCGGTTGTTGAACTGAACCATGAGGATCTTGCCGGCCTTCTCGGCTGCCTCGATCATCTTGGCTCCCTCGCGAGCCGTGCGCGCCAAGGGCTTCTCTGACAGGACGTGCGCGCCTGCGTTGAGGCAGTCGATAGCGAGCGGGGCGTGGAACTTGTTGGGCACGCAGATGCTCACGCAGTCCACCTCGGCAGCCGCCATCATCTTGCGGTGGTCCGTGAACACATGCGGAATACCGTACTTGCAGGCCGTCTCCTGAGCGGCGTCTTCGCGGATATCGCAAACTGCCACCAGGTCCACGTCAGGGCACGACTGGTACCCTTCAATGTGGTACTTGCCTATGCCCACTCCGATGACCGCTGCACGAATCTTCTTGGCCATGTAATATTCCTCCTATCCTGGAGAGGTAGCCTCCAAGCTACTCAGGTCTCTTGCCTGTTGGTCGGGTGAGATTCGCGGAAACAACGAATTCTCCTTCGCGAGGCTGATACCTGCTGGCTGAGAACAGCGGGAGAGCTTCACCAAGGTGCTCGGGCCTGGTGGTGGGCGGCGGCCTGGACTGAGCCCTCGCAGCTAGGTCCTTGCCCACCGGTCCGCCTATGGGCATAATTGGGCGAGAATCGTACGCAGGTGTGTGTCATGTCCGGGTGTGCCAAGGGTCAACCTGTCGCCGCCACGACGGCGGGCTGCTCGCTACAGCGCCGCGGGATACTGCTAGTGGTCGCGGGCCCGTCGGGTGTGGGCAAGGGCGCGGTCATTGCCGGCGTGTGCGAGCGTCGTCCAGAAGTCCACGTGTCGGTGTCGTACACGACACGTCCGCCGCGCCCCGGCGAGGAGCACGGTCGCGACTATCTCTTCATCACACGCGAGGAGTTTGAGAGCCTGCGGGATAAGGGTGAGCTATTAGAGTGGGCCATCGTCCACGGCGACCAATGCTACGGCACGCCGAAGGGTCCCATCGACGAGGCCCTACAGTGGGGCCAGGACATCCTGCTGGAGATTGACTACCAGGGCGCACGGTCAGTTCGTCGGCTCATGGGAGACCAGGCGGCTCTCGTGTTTGTGGCTCCGCCGACGTGGCAAGCTCTTCTCGATCGCCTGAGGAAGCGACACACAGAGGATGCCGACCAGATCGCCCGTCGTCTGGCCAGTGCGCGCGAGGAAATCGCTCACCTCGGCATGTTCGACTACATAATCATCAACGATGCTCTGGAGGACGCAGTGATGAAGCTTGAGGCCATCCTGCTGAGCGAGCGACTGCGACTGGCACGCGCGGACTGGCGGGGCCTGCAGCAGCGACTCCTGAGCGAGGCTGACGCCCTAGGGCAGTCTGTGGCCGACGCCGCCGGCAGAGGTGACCCGCTTGCCTAATCTGCGTGGGCGACGCATCGTGGTAGGCGTGACCGGTAG
>JAKORR010000462.1 GCA_029777735.1 Armatimonadota bacterium
ACCAAGTCGTGCTCCCTGTGGGTGCCCAGGTGGACCCAGGCCCCGACGCCGACCATGAGGGTGGGAAGATCAAGGTGCAAGACAGCCAGACCGGCAAGACGAAGTGGCGCCAGGTGCGAGCCGGCGTCGTCATGGCTCCTGACGGCACCCCGACCTCAAGCCGCAACCCCAACCCGTAAGCCATGATCTACTTCAACCTGGACCTCGGCCCTGTCATCGAGATGGTCAAGGACTTCAGGCCGGCTGTAGACCGAGCCATGAAGGACGCGGCCAGGGACCTTGCTGCTCAGACGCATGCCCACATCGTCGAGCAGGTCCAGGAGAAGCTCCACAGCACTCGTCAGAAGTACATCGACGCCCTCCACATCGAACAGGTCGACGACGACACCTGGCTCATCTCCCTGGAGAAGGGGGCCATGTTCATCGAAGAGGGCCTGCCTCCGAACACCGACATGCTCGACGGACTCCTGAAGTCTGCCAAGGCGAAGACCGCCAAGGACGGCAGCCGCTACATCGTCGTCCCATTCGAGCACAAGAAGGGGCCGACCGCCCAGACCCCAGCCCAGACGACCCTGACGGACACCATCAAGGCCGAGATGAAGAAGCGGAAGATCCCCTACGGCAAGCTGGAGACGGACAGCAGCGGCAAGCCGAAGCTCGGACTTCTCCACAGCTTCGACATCATGAAGCACCCCATCAAGACCCAGCAGGGCCCCGGTCAGGGGCGCGGTCCCGTCGGCGCCGTCCGCCAGGGCCCGACCGGCATCCCCTTCCTACAGGGTGTTCGGGTCTACCAGAAGGCCGTCAAGGACAAGTCCGGCAAGGAGCACGTCCAGAAGTCCATCATGACGTTCCGGATCGCCAGCAGCAAACACAAGGGGCAGGGGCGTTGGATCCACCCAGGCCTGGAAGCCAAGCGCTTCTTCGACGAAGCTGCGGCCTGGGCTCTGAAGGAGTTCGAGGAGCACATCCGCGACCAGGTTCTGATCAGCGTCGGCTCGAAGTTCTAGTCGTCCTCGCGGGACCTGCACCAGTAGGGCTTCTGGATCTTCAGCTCCATGCAGCGCTCGCTCACGAGCCGGATCTGCGCCTCCGTCACCTTCGACCTCTTCGGGGGCTCGTCGAGCTGGATGTCATCACCAGTGAAGAACCAGTAGGCATCGCCGATACCACCGCAGTGCTGCGCCTTGATCCACCCCTCATCCTCCAGAGCCAGCTCGGGGTTCGGGTCCCCGCGACGCAGCCAGGAGGCCAGGTGCTGATGGCCGGCGTACTCGCAGGGGTAGAACCGGCCCTCGGGGCTCAGCCAGCCGTTGTCTGCGCTGATGTAGGTGTCGTAGTACGGCTCCACTCTCACGAACTGGAGCTTCTTCTTCGACCCCTTCAGGGTCGCGAAGCCGTCAACCAACTCGAAGAGCTGTTCGTCGGTGATGGTCGGAGCGTTCGCCCGGAAGAATCTCTCCGCCTCTCTGTCTCCGGTGACGCCATAGCCATGCTGCTGCCTGAGCTTCTGGAACTGCTTTATGACGGTCTTCCCGAAGTCTGCCATGCGGGGAGGTTTACCAGAAGTGCGCGCTACCGTCAACCCTTGGTGGTCTTCGCCACCAGGCGGGAATGGGCTGTCAGCAGGATGTCCTTGAGGTCTTCGGAGCTTAGTCGGTCCTGCGGGTAGCGCTTCTCGAAGTCCTCGGCCTGGTCGGCCAGCCAGCCGAAGATGCGGTTCGCAACGTCGCTGATGTAGGTCGAGCGGTAGTCGTTTGGCACCTCGCCACGCTCGATGGCCTCGAAGTAGGCCTGCCGGAGCTTGAGTCCGTAGCGGACCTTTGCGTCCTCGTCGTCGACGAACCGCAGCAAGATCCTGTTGGCGTTCCGCATCGTTGTCTCGTCCATGGGTTCAATTCTACCAGAGGCAATCTTCGGACAGAGACCTAAGGAGATTCCATGTCCGCCGTCAGTGACTACCTCGAAAACAAGCTCACCGACCTGATCCTCCGTGGCCAGGCTTTCACGGCCCCCGCCAACCTCTACGTCGCCCTCTTCACGGCAGCTCCCTCTGATGCCGGCGGCGGCACCGAGGTGACTGGCGGCAGCTACGCCCGCGTGGCCATCACGGCCTCCCTCGCCAACTGGTCTGGTACTCAGGCTGCGGGCTCGACGGTCGCCTCCAGCGGTACCGGCGGTGCTTCCTCGAACAACGGTGCCGTCACCTTCCCGGCGCCGACCGCCGCCTGGGGCAACGTCACCCACTTCGGCATCTTCGATGCGGTGTCCGGTGGCAACCTCCTCTTCTGGGGCGCTCTCACGACCCCCAAGACGGTCAACAACGGTGACCCCGCCCCGAGCTTCGCTGCCGGCGCCATTGTCGTGACCCTCGCCTAACAGGAGGGGCTCGTGGCTACGGTCGGTGCCGTTGGCTTCAATGCCGACGCTGACAGACTTCAGGGAACCGACCTCCCGAGCGATCGGATCAGCTACACCCTTGCCTTCTGGTACAAGCCTGTCGATAGGACGAACACCGGAACGCTACTGCGGCTCATCGACACTTTCGGCGGCGTCCACTCCATCAACATCGACACCGGCGGCACGCTGAAGCTGTATGACACCTTCGGGTTCTCGACTTCCGTAAGAACGCTCACGAACGGCACCTGGTACTTCATCGCAACGACGGTGGATGCCTCGTTGAATCGCACGGTCTGGTGTGCGGCTGAAGGAGAGACCACCCTCGGGAGCGTCACCTACGCCGGCTACACGGCCGACATGCCCTGGGTGTCACTGCAAATCTGTGGTGACCCGGAGTTCGGTGACGGCATCGACGGCGCTGCCTGCCTGGTCCGAGTCTGGAACCGGGAGCTGTCTGAAGCTGAACTCCTGGCCGAGATGGCTAGCGCTACCCCTGTTTCGGCGACGAACCTCATCGGCTCGTACCCCCTGGCTTCAGTCGCTACGAAGCTCACAGCCTCGGTTGGTACGGCTCTCACGGAGCCAGTCGCTGGTGGCGCCTGGACCGATGAGGTTGGCCCCAACTTCGGCGCTACCAGCATCGCCCTCGATGCCGCCATCAGCGCTACCGCCACTGTCGCCGCCGACCTGACGACGCAGATCGCCATGGCCGCAAGCCTGTCGGCTACTGCCGCAGTTGCCGGCGACCTTACCACAAGCATCCCTCTGGCAGCTTCCGTCTCTGCGACTGCAACGACGGCCGCTGACCTGCTGACGCAGATCGCCCTGGCGGCAAGCATCAACTCTACGGCAGGCATTGTC
Organism: Armatimonadota bacterium; assembly: GCA_029777735.1. Classification (GTDB taxonomy): domain Bacteria; phylum Armatimonadota; class Zipacnadia; order Zipacnadales; family FEN-943; genus JAKORR01. The sequence continues at coordinate 3,262 of JAKORR010000462.1, forward strand.
GGCGATCTCACGACGGCAATCCCGCTGGCCGGTAGTGTCAGCGGTACGGCTGCTGTAGTTGCAAGCCTGACCACTGCCATTCCACTCCAGGCAGCGGTAGCAGCTACGGCAACGGTCACAGGCTCTCTTGCGGGCATCGCTGCGGCCCTCGAAGCCTCAGTGTTGGCTTCAGCTACAGCCAGCGGCGATCTCACGACTGCCATCCCGCTCGCCGCCAGCATTGCCGCTTCAGGTAGTGTCAGCGTCGACCTGACCACCGCCATCCCGCTCGCCGCTAGTGTCGGCGCCACCGCCGCTGCTGTTGCCGACCTCACAACCGCCATCTCTCTGGCTGCGGCCATCTCAGCAACTGCAACCATCAGCGGCGACCTGGTGGTGCCAAATCTGCTCTACGGCACGGCCTCAGCCGCCGCTACCGCCACCGGCGATCTGACAACGGCAATCTCTCTTGCGGCGGCAATCACCGCCAGGGCGACCATCACCGCCGCCTTCAAGCCGCTGACGGAAGCCGACTACTTCCACCCCAGGGCGCCTCGGCCTCCGAGGGCGCTCAACACGCAGCTCCTGGGGCTGCCGATTCGACCGACCTGGAGACGGAGGGGCTAGATGAGCGACCAAATCTACAGCGAAGCCCTTGGCATTCACCAGAGCGACATCATCATTCGGACGGCGCTCATCGCTGCCATCAAGGACCTGCGGGCGAACCCCAGGCTTCTGGATCGTGTCTGGGGGACCTTGAGTGAGTCCGAGCTGGACAGGGCCAAGACCTGGTTCCTCAAGACGGACATCCCCGTCGTCATGGTCCCTCGCCTGGATGAAGCGAAGGTCCCCTGTATCACCATCGCCCTCGCAGAAAGCTCTGAGGCGGAAGTCACCCTCGGCGACATCCACTACGTCAGCTACGAGCAGAACGACAGCGACTGGCCACCGCTCATCACCTCCTTCCTCGTCGAAGGCTACAACCCTGAGACGAACACCATCACTCTGCCCCAGGCGGTCCTGGACGTGCTGGTGGTGGCGCCAGGCATGTTCATCGTCGACGCCAGGGGCCGAAGCGCTGAAATCCTGACCGTGAACGACGCCGTCGTGACCATCGAGCCGACGCCGGAGCTGGACCTGAGCGCGACGACCATCAAGGGCAAGACGCCGCCCTTCAACGTGACCCTGGAGTCCGTGAACTCCCAGGAGACGTACCAGATTGGCGTTCACGTCAGCGGTGAGCCCGCCTACCTGAGCTGGATGCATGCCCTCCTGTCCTGGGCCCTCCTCCGCTACAAGCAGGACTACCTGGAAGCCCGTGGCTTCGAGCGCAGCGTCTTCTCCAGCTCTGCCTTCGACCGGAACGAGCACTTCGTCGCTGAGCTGGTCTGGAGTCGGTACTTCAGCATCACCGGCTACGTCCGCCAGTATTGGCCCAAGCACTTCCTGACTCGGCCGAACAGCACCGAGGTGGATGTCCAGGTCGAGCCCAGTGTCGCTGCCAGTACGGCGATCAGCAGCGAGTCTGAGCCCGCCGGCATCTTCCAGCCGGACCTGAAGCTCCGCGCCGGCCTCATCCAGGCCCTCCAGGACCTGCGAGCCAACCCCTGGCTCCTGGACTACGCCTTCCTGTCGATGCAGACCGACAGCCTCACTGCCGGCCAGTACGCCGCTGAGGTCGAGAGCGCCAAGAGCTGGTTCCTGAAGACGAACATCCCCGTCCTCATCACGCCGGTTCTGGACAAGCCGAAGCTGCCCTGCGTGACCATCAAGCTACAAGGCAGCTCCGAGGCCGAGACGACCCTCGGCGATGTCCACTACGTCAGCACCGAGCTGGACCCTGATGCCCCCTGGGAGCCGCTCTGCGCGCCGTTCACCCCCATCGGCTTCAACCCGACGACTGGTGTCATGAAGCTCAGCCTCACGGACCTCGCCAGGGTCCCCATCAGCCCTGGCTTCTACGTCATCGATGCGAACGGTGGCCAGCACCAAATCCTGGAGGTCTATGACGACGACAGCTTCAAGGTCGCCGGCAGCGGTGACTTCCGGGGCGCTGTCGTGAAGGGGGAGCCCCCGAGCAAGGTCCGGCACCTGGAGTCCATGACGACGAAGGAGGACCTCCAGGTCGGCCTCCACGTCAGCGGCGAGCCTGTCTACCTGCACTGGCTGCACAGCATCATCGTCTTCTGCCTCCTCCGCTACAAGGAGACCTACCTCGAAGCCCAGGGCCTGGAGCGCACCGCCTTCGATAGCACCGACTTCGACCGGAACATGGACTTCGAGGCGGAACTGGTCTTCAGCCGGTACGTCAACCTCCGTGGCTTCGTCCGGCAATACTGGGAGAAGGACTACAGGGAGCGCATCAACACGACCACCGGCGCCATCCGCGTCATCGGCGGCGATCGGCTGCCCTCCGACACACCACCGGATACGGCCCTGTGGATCGGCGAGTACGACACTCTGAGCCCCCGGAAGTAGTCCCAATCTTTTGACCATGTACGGCGGCTCTCCCAAGCATCCGATCTTCAGCGGCTCTACGTTCGGACTCATCTCCGGCGAGAAGCCGCTTTTCACCGCCCAGGTTGAGGGCGGTCACGAGGCCTTGGGGAACGTCCTCAACCAGATGGGACTCCCCTACGAAGAGACTTCCGGTCGGTACAAGGAGCCGGAACGCTCCTACATCGTCCACAACCCGACCCTGGAGCAGATGCAGCAGCTCGGGAAGATGTTCGGGCAGGAGTCCGTTGTTCACAGCCAGAACGGCCACCACAAGCTCGTCTTCACGAACGGCGAGCACGAGGGCAAGTACCACCAGGCTGACCACCAGACCCCCATCGAGCACTTCGAGCAGCCGCCGGCTGATGAGTACACGAAGGTCCCTGGTCACGGCTACGCCCGCATCAACTTCGACTGGAAGCAGATGCACAGCTTGGACCCCATGAAGAAGGGCGATGTCATCGACTTCAAGCCGCCCCAGGGGGATGGCAAGAAGAAGCGTCGGAACGCTGAGGTGGTTCAGATTCCGACGGACGCCAACAGCCGCTGGGAAGCGCCTGGCGATCCCGACCACAACAAGCTCGTCGACCCCATCGCCCGCAACAAGGCCATTGCTGGTGCTGTGCCCAACTTCGAGGAGCCGAAGTTGGCTGCTCGTGGCATGGGCCACACGAAGAACGTCTACGACTACACCCACTTCCTGGACCCCATCGCCCAGCAGAACGGGAACACGCTCGTCATCCACCACATGCCCGGCAAGTGGGACGACTACATGACCGCTGAGGTCAAGAACAAGCTCGGGCAGACGACCAACACCACCTGGGCCTACCCCCAAACACTCAACACTGGTGGCCAGACGGAGGAGGGGGCTCGGGCCATGGAGGCCGCCCTTCGGAACCACAAGGCCTGGATCCTCTACGGCAACAAGGCGCAGAAGTCCGAGAAGGAGTACACGCCCGAAGAGGCTGTCGCCTTCCTGAAGACTGAGACTGCCCGCCTCAAGAAGGCCTGGGAGGCCCCGCTCGGTGAGGCGCCCATCGCCGTCCGCAGCAAGCCGCACCCGCACGCCTACGAGTGGCATGACGGCCACACCGTCCATCACGTCGATGACCTGGCGGCGCCGAAGCTGCCTGGGCACGACCTTCAGAAGGCTGACAATCCGGAGGCCCTGAGGACTCACGGCGGCGATAGCTACAAGCAGGTCGCCCTGCCCTACGGCAACGTGACGCCTGGGCAGCAGACCGACCTTCTCCACTACCCGTACCAGAACAAGCTACCGGAGATCGAGAAGCTCGTCCACGACCACGGCTACAAGGCCTACTACGCTGGTGGCAAGTACGGCAAGCCGGACCTGGCAAACAAGAACTACAACACCGGCCACCTGATGATCTACGACCCGACGCCTGGCCACGGCGCAGATTTCGGACACGAGACCTACACGAAGGGCTGGCGGCAGATTCACGAGCTGGCCCATGCCCTGACCTACCCGGAGCTGAACAAGATCTACGGCGAAGGCCGGCGGATCGGCAAGCTCGGCACTCACCGGACCCTGAACGAGGCCCTTCGCGCCGTTCACTGGGAGTGGCTCG
>JAKORR010000463.1 GCA_029777735.1 Armatimonadota bacterium
CATAGACACCGCAGTTGGCCGCGGCCACCAGCGCCAAAGCTGCGGCTAGCAGAATTAGCCCCAGATGCGCTGCCCCGAGGGGCTCCCGAGATTTGATCTCGGTCGGGGCAGTGGAGGGTAAGTTGCATGCGCTCACTGGTCATACACCGGCCCTTCCAAGCCAGCGTCGAAGAGGTTGCCACCCCAAGGATGGAGGCAGGATGGGCGCTGTTGCGTCCGATCCTGACCGGCATCTGCGGCAGCGATCTACATGCCTACTCTGGCCACCAGCCCTTCGTGAGATACCCCGTGATTCCAGGTCACGAGACGGTCGCCACGGTAGTCGAAATCGGCGAGCCGGACATTGCAGGCAGCTTGCCACCGAACCGATGGTCTCCAGGGGGCCTGAGGCCCGGCCTGCGTGTAACACTGGACCCCGCCGTGCCCTGCGGACGCTGCTATTCCTGCCGCATGGGACGCTACAACGCCTGCGCTAAACAACAGGTGATCGGTGTCCACAAGCCTGGCGCCATGGCCGACTTTGTACTTGCCAGGACCGACTGCCTCTGTATTGTACCAGACCACGTCCCAGACAGCGTTGCCGCACTGACCGAACCGCTTTCGATCGGCAGGCAGGCCTGCGAGCGCGGGCGGATCGGCGCGGGTGATTGGGTGGGCATCCTTGGGGCGGGGATGGTAGGGCTGAGCGTCCTGCTCCAGGCGAGGGCACGCGGCGCACGGTGCGCCGTTGTGGAACCGGTGGAGTGGCGGCGGATATTGGCAAGGGATCTGGGTGCTGAGATAACGGTGACGCCAGAGGCTGTTGCCGACGGCTTGGGCGATTGGGGCGAAGACGGGCACCCGACAGTAGTAGTCGAGGCAGCTGGGAGGCCCGAGACCCTGGCCCTTGCCCTCAACCTTGTGTCGTCCTGTGGGCGCGTGGTGGTTCTCGGCTTTTGGCCCGATGAGATTCGTGTGCCTGGGCCGGTCGTCGTTGGCAAGGAGGTGAACGTGGTGGGCAGCAGACTTCACTGCGGCACCATCCAGAAGACTGTGGCACAGCTTGCGGCAGGCGCCCTTGACCTTGGCCCTCTCGAGCCAGCGATCGTGCCGCTTGTAGAGGGTCCAGAGGCCTTTGAGGCTCTGAGCCGGGGCGAACTGGAGGTATCAAAGGTACTGCTGCGCGCCTAAGCCGCGGGGGGCCAAGGCCTGAGGCTACAGCGTTGGGATCTGCCTGGAGCAGAGGTGTCAAGGCGTCGACGAGGAAAAAATAGGCTCATGCTGATGAGGTCCCTCTAGTGGGAAAGGACGTGATACGCCGTGAAGCTAGCGTGCCAGGAAGGTCTTGTGCCGGGTCGAGACTTGAACGAGAAGTTGGACAATCTGGCAGCCTGGGGTTACGAAGGTATTGAGTTCTGGGGAGGCGGTCTGCAGGACCGAGTGGCCGAGATCAACGCTGCCTGCGCTAGGTCGCCTGTCAAGGCGTCGACCATTTGCGCGGGGTATCGTGGGTGTCCGCTGGATGCCGACGCCGAGCAGCGTCGCCTCGCGATCGAGGACGCCAAGGTGCTGCTCAAGGTCGCGGCAGATATCGGCGCCGTCGGCTTGATCTTCGTTCCAATCTTCGGCGGGCCGAGAATCCCGGACCTCTCTCCTCTTGGCGATCCGATCACGCTCGAGAAGCGGCTCCTCGTGGAGCTGTGCAAGGTTCTGGGAGATGCGGCGGCGGAGGCCGGCAGTTTCCTCCTGCTCGAGCCGCTCAATCGATACGAAACGCACCTCCTCAATCGTCTTGACCAGGCCGTCGAGATCTGCCGTCAGACAGGCAACCCAAAGGTCAAGATCATGGCCGACTTCTTCCATATGAACATTGAGGAGCAGGACATGGCCGACAGTCTTCGCCAGAATGGCGAGTGGCTTGCGCACATTCACTTAGCTGATTCCATCCGTTGGTTACCGGGCTATGGACATACGGACTTCCGCCCGGGTCTCGCGGCGCTCGCCGAGATCGGCTTCGAGGGGTACATGGCGCTCGAGTGCCACGTTCCCGGTCCGCCAGAGCAGGACTTGCCGAAGTGCGCCGAGTACCTGCGTAGTCAGATGCCTTAGGTTTCCGATCCGGAGCAGCGGACCAAGACCTGCCTCCGCCCTTGGGGCGGAGGCAGGCAGTGCTTATTCTAGGAGGAGCGAAAATGTCAGTTCGTCTAGGATTCATCGGATGCGGCGGAATCGCCAATCACCACATGCGCACTATCGCCAAGATCCCGGAGGCCCAGATGGTGGCCTTCTATGATAAGGACGCGGAGCGTGCGCAGAAGGCAGCAGCAGAGTATGGTGGCTGTGCCTATGACAGCGTCACGAGGATGCTTGACGACGCCGGGCTGGACGGGTGTTACATGTGCACGCCGCCCTTTGCTCATGGGGAGGAGGAACTCGCGGTAGTCGATCGGGGTCTCGGTCTCTTCTTGGAGAAGCCTGTGGCGAACAACATGAAGACCGCCCGAGAGATCGAGAAGGCCATCAACGAGGCCGGCATTGTCAACGCCGTCGGATACCACTGGCGATACATGCCCAACGTGCGTCGCGCCGAGGAAGCCTTGGCCGAGAAGACGGTGACCGCGGTCCTGGGCTACTGGATGGGGGGACTGCCCGGCGTGTACTGGTGGCGGCGTATGGACCTGTCGGGCGGGCAGATGGTCGAGCAGACCACGCACATTGTGGACCTGGCTCGCCTCTTTGGGGGCGAGGTAAAGTCCGTGGCTGCCGCCTACGGCCTGCTCTGTCTGCGAGATGTCGAGAACCTAGATGTGCCGGACGTGGGCACCATGATCCTCAAGTTCGAGAGCGGCGCTGTCGGCACCATAAGCAATTGCTGCCATCTGAGAATAGGCTTCCGCGTCGGCATCGACATCATTGCCTGCGACACCACAGCGTCCATCAATGGTGCACAGCTCGTGCTCCGCAATGAGCAAGGAACCGAGGACCTGAAGCTCGAGGGCGACGCCACGCTCGCTGAGGACACGGCCTTTGTCCAGGCCCTGGCTACCGGCGACTCCAGCGGAATCCGATCGAGTTACTCGGACGCCGTGAACACGCTCGCGATCAGCCTTGCCGGCAACCTTTCGGCAGCCGAGAACCGGATGGTTGAGGTAGCAGAAGTCGGATAGAGGCGAGGGGGCCCCTACGACCCTGGACGGCAGGCCCACCAGTGGCTCGGAACTGCCAACAGCTGGATAAGGCTTACGACCAGCCAGGCTAGGGCTGTGAGCGTAAGGAGGAGTCGATCAATGTCACGATTTACCCCGCGGGTGCTCCTGGCTGCCTTCGCAGTCAGCTTGACGAGCACGGTCTTCGCCTTGGGGATACGCTTTGACCCCGAGAAGATGATGCGTGCATCCGAGGTAAGGCGGGGGATGGAGGGCTACGGTCTGACGGTCTTCCACGGCACGGAGCCCACTAAGTTTCGCATCCGTATCCTGGGAGTGCTGCCCCAAGGAGTGCTCGGGCAACCGTACATCATCTTCCGAGTTCTAGACGGC
>JAKORR010000464.1 GCA_029777735.1 Armatimonadota bacterium
CGAGAGGCGCTCGCAGCCGGGCGAGAAAGCATCATACCCTCGTTGTTGGAAAAGGCCAGGCGCGACACCATCACTTCTGGGATTATCGGAGAAGCCTGGGACGCAGGGGATCAGGTCACCAGGGAGGCGGTGCAACGCGCTCAGTATTATCTCGGTATCCTGATCTCGGCTTGCGTGAATCTGCTGGATCCCGAAGTCGTGGTGTTGGGCGGCGGGGTATTAGAGCGCATGGGAGAGGAGTACCTGCCGCCGGTGCGAGAGGTCGCGCAGAAACATTACATAAACAAGACCGAGGCGCATCTTGTGCGTATTGTGCGTGCTACGCTGGGCGACTACTCTGGGGCCATCGGCGCGGCCATTCTCGCGCACCAGCGACTCGGTTAGCTCTCCGGTAGCTGGTCCTCGTCGTCATCTGGTCTTTCCATCCGCTTACTGGCCTCTATTGGTGAGAGGCCATAGGTCTCTACCATATCGGACAGCCGCTCCTCGTCCGTCTGCCAGGCATACACCACGCGGGTGGTATCCGGGTGCTGATGGCCGAGCAGAGCGGCGACCCATTCGAGGGGCATTCCCTCGTCCAACAAATCCTGGGCGCGACGATGCCGCAGCGAGTGGGGGGATGTGTTTTCATAAAGACCTTCCGCCTTGGCCGCTGTCTTGACCAGAAGCCATGCATGACGGGGAGTGAGAGCTGACCCCTTATCGCGTCCGTGGGAGACAAAGAGCGGGGCGTAGACATCGTCCTCGCGCTCACGCACATAGGCACGGATAAAATTGCGTGTCTCCTGGCTGAGAAACACCGTTCTCGGCTTGCCATTCTTGGTACGCGTCAAGCGCACCTTGCGCGCACGCCCATCCAGTACATCCTCGCGTGTCAGGGCTAACGCCTCGCTGATCCGTACGCCCGTATCATACAGGATAGCCATCAGCGCTCGATTACGTAACAAGGTCAGACGGCGCGCTCCGGGCTTCTCAGGGAGAGGCTGGCGTGCATAATGAGTCA
>JAKORR010000465.1 GCA_029777735.1 Armatimonadota bacterium
CACAGCCCGACGCTGCACAGCCTCAGAAAGGCCGAATTGCGATGAGATTGGACCCACGCCCTACCCCCCATTGAGGGGCCCAGACGTGGCGATGTAGACTTACCCTACCGTATCGCACCACGCCCAACACCCCTACGGTCATGGCCTCGGAGCGTTTGCACCGCTCGCGGGGCCGTTTCATTTCGTCGATGGCCCGATACTGTTGGCTTCGGGGCGCATAGTCAATAGCCGCCAGCCTATCCGCCAGCTGTCGAATAGCCGCCAGCATTCACCCCCGGTTTGGCATCGGAACGGTGCCTTCTGCAGCATCCAGCAGGGGTTGAGACCCCGCATCGTCCCCACAGCCTCGCCACAGAAACAGCGAGCATTGCGGCCCGCTGCGCCCCTCGAACCGCTTGAGCCCTGCGAACTCCCAAGGACTCCGGAACTCGAGGCCGGTCTCGAGCGACTGCCACACACCACCTGGCGCACGCACGAAGGACTGAAAGACGGAATTGACGCGCCCCACCAGCCACCCCGGCACACACAACCACGCACGGACCTTGCGCGCAGCCTTGCTCAAACCGCCAAAGCCCGAGAGACGCAGCCCCAAGGGGAACACGCGCGCATCGGTGCCTTTGCTCGCGTACTTCATGAGATAGGACATCGGCTTCTGCGCCCGCTCGGTGCGCGTCGAGCCGTGCTTCCACCAGCCCCGCTTGTCGGCCTTGGGAAGCGTCAGCGCCCTGGGAAGCCACAGCACAACGTGGTAATGCACCGCCCCGCGCTGTTGCAATTCCGCAACCCACAGGTAGACCAGCTCGACCCCCTGCCGCTTCGCCCACAGCGTTACCGCGTTCATGTACCGGCTGATGTGCAGGGGCGCCCATGCACTGACCTCCCGATAGGTCAGCGTGACCATCCACGGCCGCATCCCCGCCAGGTGCCGCGCCATGACCTCCTGCGCCGCCCGAGCCGTCGCCTTGACCCCGCGCTGCATCCTCCTGACCCTCGCCACACGGGGATGCACCACTATGAAATCGCCCCACCGCGACGGACTTGTTTCAGAAGAGCAGACGAGCCCGCAAGCCTCGCGCCTTGGGGCTCCTTGGCCGGCCTCCGCGCTACG
>JAKORR010000466.1 GCA_029777735.1 Armatimonadota bacterium
CCACTCGTGGTGCAGATCGTCACCGCCACCCTCACCGACCGGCTGGCGGAGCTTATCGTGCCGGTCGTTGACGAGGCGCTCGGCGGGATCCTTGAGGACCCGCAAGCACAAGCACAGCTCCAGGCCGGTGCACGCGCAGCGGTCGCCGGGCTACTGGTTACCCCACTGCCTGCGCCGGCCTTGCACTACCGCAGCGTCGACGAATTCGTGCGCGGCCTAGTGGTGCCGGTGTTCCGCCGCAACGTCGGCCCCCGCGCTGAGGCCCGTTGGTCGGCCCGCTGGTGGGAGTCCGCCGAGGCGATCATGCGCCTTGAGGCCATGTGGCGCTCCTGGGAGAACCTCCACCACGACCCGGCGACTGGGGTGTCGACCTGGCTGCGAGACCACGCCGATCACCACATGGCTGTCCTGTTATCCCCGGCCGGACCGTTCGCCCGCTCTCTCGATGAAGCTAAGGCCACAGATCCGCTGCCTTACGAATCGGCCCCAGAGGGAGTGTTCCCACCCCTCTAGCCAGTTGGGCATGCGTGAGCGGCGACACCAAACGCTTGCAACCTAAGACCGCTGTACCTCAACGGGAGTTGCCCGGTTGCTCGTCGTTCCATCACCTAGTTGGGCCTTATTGTTCGCTCCCCAGCACTTCGCTACCCCGTCGGTTTGGAGTGCACATGTGTGCGCGCGGCCCGAAGAGAAGTTGACCGTTGAGCCAAGCGCTGAAACGAGGGATGGTTGAAGACGCGGAGAAAAGGTGCCATCCCCCAACTGACCTACTGCGTTTTCTCCCCAGCACTGCAGTCCGCTACTCGACAGGGCGCACGTGTGATACGCGCCGGGAACCACCGCTGATGCGGTCAGATTCTCCATAGTGCCTGGTTGGGCTCCGTGCCCAGTTCCCCAACAAGAAATGGTGAGGGCGCCGGTGACTGCACAGGTGCTTGAAGCGCTAGCCTCAATCGTCGTTGCCGTTTGAGTACCTGGTGTGTAATTGGCGCCGGATACTCGGCCACCCACATACCCCGTACCGCTTACGGGCGCGGGCAGTAGAGAGTCGATGAATCCATTCCCAAGGCCGAGCTGCCCA
>JAKORR010000467.1 GCA_029777735.1 Armatimonadota bacterium
CCCCCTTCTCGATCTTTCTACTCTCAGAGATCGTCTTGACCGACAGGCGGCTTCAGAACGCCACGAAGGGTCTCGAAGTACTTCGGATTCTCCGGCTCGAAGATCTCTCGGCCAGCCCCCATGTACGCGCGCGTCAGTTCCTGAACCGCGCCGTCCCGATCGCCTGTTTCGAACAGGCATTGTCCTCGGCGCAGGTGCACAAAAGGGTTGCCCAGCCCACCCGAGAGGAGCGCCGCCTTGAGCGCGTCGAGGGCGCGCGAGAACTCGCCGGCGAGGAAATGGGCATCTGCTATCGCCGTCTGGATCCAGACGGCCGCATCCCACTCAAGACGCGGCTCTGGCAGGAGATCCCAAGCCGCCTGGTAGTGACGGAGGGCCTCGCCGTACTTGCTTCTGCTAGCGAGGTCGTCGCCCTCCGCGCACAGGGAGGTGATGCGATCATGGATGTGGACCGGAAGCTCAGCCATTTTGAAACCCTACGACGCTCCCAGTCGGTCATCCAACTTGGGAGCGATGCTGCTGATCCCGATTCGGTGCAAGCTATTTAGCTACACCTCAAAGAGTCCAGCGAGCGTCTCGACGGCGGCCTTCTTCCGCTCTGTTGGTAACTGCTCCCACAACGCCAGGGCGCCTGCGGCTAATGGAGGCGGCTCGCCCACGCTGCCCACGGTGAAGCTGGGGCTAACGACGCCCACACCTCCGAGCAGCCGAAGGCCAAGCAGCACAGCCCCGGCCCCTCCCACGATGGCCCTGGTGCTCGCCAAGCCTGTTTCGAACGCGCTCCGAAGGGTGCCGGCCGACGTTAGGGCTGCGCCAGAAAGGGCCGCCATGGCGGTGCCGGTTCCGGCGGCGCCAGCAAGGTCGCCAGGGCCGAGGGGGGGCGCAAGCGCGGGTGACTCCTGGACCCCGAGGGCTACTTGAATGGCCTGCTCCATGAGTTGCTCCAGGCTTCCGCCCTTGTACTTGAGCAGGAAGGCCGCGAGGCGCTCCCTAAACTTCTTCTTCCCGAGCTGCGCGTAGGCGCGATGCAGGGCACACAGCAGCAACGCCCGCATGGGATCCGGCTTGTGCTCGCCCTTCTCCCAAGCCCGAACCACCTTTGGTTCGCAGCGCAGGAGCACGGAGAGCCCTCGCTTGGAAAGCCCTAAATCCTCAC
>JAKORR010000468.1 GCA_029777735.1 Armatimonadota bacterium
ATGTGCTGGCCTTCAACTATGGCGGCCACCTGTTGCACACGCTGTATTGGTTCAGCCTGCAGCCCGGTGGCGCGAAGGCGCCTGAGGGTGCGTTGGCGGACCTAGTCAACCGCGACTTCGGGTCCTTCGATGCCCTCAAGAAGTGGCTAGGCGCCGCAGCCATCGCTGTTCAAGGTTCGGGCTGGGCTCTGCTGGCCCTTGAGCCCCTCAGCGGCAGACTTATGGTCCTGCAAACCGAGCAGCACCACAAAGTCCTGGGCTGGGGCATGGTTCCACTTCTGGCCGTCGACGTCTGGGAACACGCCTATTACTTGGACTACCAGAACCGTCGCGCGGACTACGTAGCAGCCGTGCTGGATATCGTGAACTGGGACGTGGTGGGCAAGCGGCTGACAGCGGCCTTGGCCTGAAGCAGCTTTACAGCTCTTCACGACCAAGACCCCCACGGCCCGCCGCGCGGGGCTCTACCTGTGATAACTGTGCTATTGGGCAAACCCGAACCGTGTGCGCCGTGGTAGCTCGGGCTTGCGGCTCTGGGCTTTCGGCGGGTGAGGGGGAAAGGATGCAGGTTTGCTGAGCGCCCGCGTGCCAGCCTGTGACCGCCAGCGTGAAGCGTGGCAAAGGACGCGGGGGGCAACCCTACGCTCGGGCCGATCGCTTAGCAGCTTCGTCCGATTCGCACAACCAGGTGATCCTTGATCCCAGGGATGGTGAACTCAGTCCAGCCCTGTGCATCTCGGCACTTGTACTCCTGGCCGCTGACGCATTCCCGCACAGCTGTCACCGTCCATCCTGGCCGCACGCGCACTCTGATCGGGTCGGGTCGATAAAAGCTATCCAGGTATATACTGTCGGTGGCTTTCTGCACGTGGATGAGATGAAGCAGCCAGCCCTCCTCATCCTGTTGCAGTGAGGTTTTCACTGACACTGGTGCCTCCACGCGAATCTTGGTCGACACGCCCAGCACTTTGCCTACGAGTGTCGCGAACAGGCGCTTGAGGAACGGGCATTTCTTTGACTGGTAGGCCCCCAAAAAGGGCACAGACATGTACAAGACCTGACCTTCGCCGAAGCGGTTCAGGACAATCCCCGGGTATCTGGTGCTGAAGCCCGGCGGCGCGTGGTCATGGTAAACGTAGTAGCCTGTCTCGAAGTTGCTCTCGATGACGGGATCTGTGATGTAGGCCAGCCCTCGTACTCCAGGCCTCGGGGAGCAGTACAGGGCATGGTTCTCCGGGTTCATCTTGCCGCTGGCCGCGTCTTTGATCAACAGTGGCATATCCGGCATGCCCGGGCGCACATCCTCGCCCAATCCATCCAGGTACGAGACGCTGTAGGGTGAATCGTCCACGTAGTCCAAACCGAAGAGGTCAGATAGGGCAAAGTTGCCCAGCCGCTTGCCGTACTTGTCAAAAAGCGAAGTATGGTAAGCCGCTAACAGTTTCCCGCCGCCGCTCACGTAGCTTCGCAGCTTCTCGGCAAGTTCGTCACCCACATAGGGCACGTGCGGGAGAACGATGAGTTCGTACGCCGCCAGGGCCTTCAAAGGCAGGTCTTCCGGTCGCAGTTCCCATGGCGTATGCGTCTCCATCAGCAGTTGCGCCAGTGCTTGCTCGCTTCCATAGGCCGCCCACGCCTTGTGGCTGCCTTCTCCGGCTCTGGCCATTGCTTGCAGCAGCCGCTGATTGTAGGCCGAATGTAGCACACCGACCACTGGCACGGGCCTCTTGCCCACACAGAACCGCTCGCGCTCTGCCACCCAAGCGAAGACCTCCGTTATAGTGTCCCAGACCGCTCTCGGCACCCGCCCACCATGGTCACCGCAGGGATAGGGCACATGGTTGATGTTAAGTGAGCCACTGTGGGCCAGCGCCACAGCTGACAGACCTTTGATGGTATCGGCGGTAGTGAGGGTCCAGTCTCCCCAGGAGCCCTGGCTTTCGGGCATGAACAGCGTGAAGGGCTTGCCCAGCCCCTCGCAATAGCGGGTGACATGGTCGGCGTGCAGGTACTCGGGCGGATGGGCCTCGGTGGACAGGTAGTCGGCGCCATCGTGGAGCGTGGACGACAGTGACAGGCAGCTTCCCGATCCGTTCCAAGACCAGCTCAGGCCCGGCTTCACAGCGTTGCAGCGTTTCCTTGCCGCGCGCAGGAACTGCTCACGAGTCTCGACCTGGTAGGCATACAAGTCTAGCCAGTTCGACACGTTGAAACCGTCGGGTTCGAGGGCGTACCCGAACTTTTGCTGGAACTTGACTCTGCAGGCCTCGCAGAAGCATCCCTCGGGCGCAAAGTACTGCAGGTCTAGGAAGAATCCGTCAATCGGGTACTTCCGCGTGATCTCTTCCATGTGGGCAAAAACGTGCTCTGCGAACTCGTCGTTGCTCATGCACGAGCAGGGATAGAGGAACATACGGAGCGGCTTGCCCTGGCGATCCACCTGGCTCCACTCCGGATGCAACCGGCCTAGCTCCCAGCTTAGCACCATGTTGTAGTAGGCGATGAACTCCAGGCCCTGCGCCTTGGCCCGCGCCGCGACCTCCCCAAAAATATCGCCGGTCATGGTGCGGTTGGTGATGCCTACCTCGCTGGGGAACAAGCAGGTGCCGTGGGCCGACTTGGCCATAAAGATGAGCGTCTGCGCGCCCGTTCGCCGCACCTGCTCGAAGTACTCATCGTAGTCAATCCTGATCTCTGGTAGGAAGTTAGGCATGTGCCAGTCGCAGAACAGCATTCGCGCCTTGAGTTGATAGGCCATGGATCTCCGCTCCTGCAAGTCGTCGCCTGGATGTCCGCTGGCCGACTGCCTCGGCTGTAGGAAGTAATTGGGCTAGGAGCCTGCCGTAGGCACAGGACCCCCCGGGATTCGTCGCGGCTAGGGCCAAGCGCCAGCCCCTAGCTTGCCGAGAGCTTTTGGCGCAGCAGGTCGTTGACGAGCTGGGGGTTGGCCTGTCCCTTGGTGGTCCGCATGATGTGGCCCACTATTGCTCCAAGGGCCTTCTCCTTGCCTGCACGGAAGTCCTCGACGGCTTTGGGATTGGCCGCGATGGCCTCGTCCACGAGCTTCGCCAGTTCACTCGTGTCGCTTATCTGGGCGAGGCCATCCTGCTCGACAATCTGTCGCGGTGACCGTCCATCTCGGCATGCCCGCGCGAAGACCTCCCTGGCGATGGTGGCCGAGAGAGTCCCATCCGCCGTAAGGGCGATCAGTTCCGCCACGCACTCGGGCGACAGCGGAAACCGGTCAACGGTCACACCCTCCTCGTTGAGGTACCGTAGGACCTCGGTCATCACCCAGTTGCTGGCGGCCTTGGGGTCGCCGCTGGCCGCAGCCACAGCTTCGAAGTAGTCCGCCACGGCCTTCTCTTCGGTCAGCACACTAGCGTCATACTCTGGCAGGCCATACTCCTCGACGAAGCGCCGGCGCCGCGCGGTGGGCAACTCCGCGATACTGGCGCGGATATCGGCCACCCAATCGCTCGAGGGCTCTAAGGGCACCAAGTCCGGATCCGGGAAGTACATGTAGTCGTCGGCCGTTTCTTTGCGTCTCATGCTGACCGTTTGCCGCGCAGTCTCGTCCCAGCGGCGGGTCTCTTGCACCAAAGGCTCATCGGTTTCCAGCGCCCGGAGCTGTCGGGCTATTTCGTAGCGCACGGCTTCGTAGACCGAACGGATGGAGTTCAGGTTCTTTATCTCGGTTTTAGGCGTCGCCTCATCGGTCTGCAGGTTGCGCAGGTTGACGGTGGGCTCACAGCGCATTTGTCCCTTTTCCATGTCGGCGTCGGACACGCCGATGTAGCGCAGGATGCGGCGCAGCTCGGTCAGGTACACGCGTACTTCGTCGGCGGAAGTGAAGTCTGGCTCCGTGACGACCTCCATCAGCGGCACGCCGGAGCGGTTGTAGTCCACCACCGAGCAGCCGTCGAGCAGGTGGATGTTCTTGCCGGTGTCTTCCTCGAGGTGCGCGCGGCGGATGCGTATGTGCACGGGCTGGCCGTTCACATCTAGGTCGATGTAGCCATCCTGGGTTAGGGGCTCGTCGTACTGGCTTATCTGGTAGTTCTTGGCCAAGTCGGGATACAAGTAGTTCTTGCGCGCGAAACGGCAGCGCTCGGCTACCTGGCAGTTGAGGGCCAGTCCGGTACGAAGAACATGCTCGATGGCTTCCTGATTGGGCACGGGCAGCGAGCCGGGTAGCCCCAGGCATACTGGGCAGCAACGGGTATTAGGTTCTCCGCCGAACTCGGCCGGGCAGGCGCAGAACATCTTGCTGTCGGTTGATAGCTGCACGTGGACTTCTAGACCCACACAGGGCTGCCAGGACATTTCACTTCCCTCCAGACACATCAAACACCGCTTGCTGCCGGAAGCCGCAGCGGAGACCCAATTATAACTCATTTGGCCTTATAGCGGCGACCCGCCGTTTGACTTTGTCGACGCTCACTGGTAGCATACAAGTGCTCGGGCTGTGCTGCATCGTGCCGTCCCGAGGGCACGGAGCACACTGTCGGAAGGTGCGGAGGTGGGATAGCCAGCACGGAGCTTCAGTCACTCATCAGCCCACCTTCGGCAGTAGAGTGTGGCGTTGGGTGCCAGGAGGCAACCGCACCAAGGTGCTCTAGAGGGTGGCCGAGCGCGAGCAGTGATGCGCAATGGTACGCATGTTTGTTTACAGAGTCGGCATCGACCCGCGAGGGCGTGTGCTTCTCATCTTGGCCGATGAACAGGTGACGCGACTGCTGCCCATGGTCATTGGCCAGTACGAGGCGCGGGCCATCGCCATGGAGTTAGCCAAGGAACGCTTTGACCGGCCGCTGACCCATGACCTTGTCCATTCGGTGATTTCTTCGCTGGGCCATCGCCTGGAGCGGGTCGATATCACCAAGCTGGAAGACGAAGTCTTCTACGCAGAGCTCAGCCTCGTCGGCGAAGGCGAGATCGTGAAGGTAGACGCCAGACCCAGCGACGCAATAGCACTGGCACTCCGCTCCCACGCGCCCATCTTCGTCGCGGAAGAGGTCTTGGAGCAGGCAGGCCATCTACCCGAAGATATTGTCGTCGAGGGGGAGGAAGGGGAGGAGAACGACTCCGCCGATGAGCCACTGGACTCAGACGTGGACAGGGTGCGTCGCCTGTTGGAGAGCTTAGACTTCGAAGAGGGACAAGACCAACAGGGATAGGCCCTGAAATCCGAGGTCCCCATCACTCCGTGGGGCGTGAGAACTCCCCCAATACGACTACGATTGAGAGGAGCTAGCCTGTGACACGCTCAAGCCGTTGGATGGTATGGCTTTTTGGCGGCATTGCAGTCGTCCTGATACTGCTCAAGTCTCTTTCCATGTTGGCCGATTACTATTGGTTCTCGGCCATGGGTCAGGCACCTGTATTCATCACGGTGCTATTGACCCGGCTGTTCCTCGGGCTCGGGGTGGGCGTCGTCTTCTTCCTGTGGCTGTTCTGGAACGTTCGCCTGGCCCGTCGGAGACTGCCCGAGGGCGTGGTACTCATCGGGCGGCGGCTGTTGACCGACGAGGAGCGTCAGCAGGTTGAGCAGTACCTCGACCGGGTTCTTCTGATCTTCTGTCTCATCGGAGGCATCATGGTAGGCCTGGTCGCTAGCGGGCACTGGCTGGACTGGCTTCACTTCCGCAACGCCGTCGACTTCGGCTACAAGGATCCGCTCTTCCACCGTGACGCCAGTTTCTATGTCTTCCGTTTGAACATGCTCCTCTACCTGTGGCGTGTGCTCTTCTATGGCTTTGCCGTAGCCTTCGTGGCCTGTGCTTTGGTCTACTTTTACCAGGAAGCGATTCGCGTGGTCGGCAACGCCGTGCACGCGCTACCCCACGCGCGGGCACACTGTTTGCTGCTGTTGGCCGGCGGCCTGGTGGCCAAGGCGATCGGGTACCGCTTGGACCAGTTCCGCCTAGTGTTCTCGCCGCGCGGCGAGGTGTTCTATGGCGCGTGCTACGCGGACGTCATGGGCCGTCTGCCCGTGATGTGGATCCTCCTGGGCCTGTGTCTTGTCGGCGCCATCATCTGCGCGGCGTCCATCCGTAGCCGCCGCTTCATCTGGCCCGGTGGCGCGCTGGTAGCAATCGTCTTGGTCTCGCTCCTGGGTGGTGTTGCCTATCCCTATCTGGTCCAACGGCTTGTGGTCAAGCCTAATCAGCTCGCCAGAGAGAGCCGGTTTATCACCTACAACATTGAGGCGACGAACACGGCCTTCAACCTACGCAACGTCAAGGCTGGAACCCACGACATCCGCAACGACCTTACCTGGGAAGCCGTGCAGAACAACAGGGACACCATCGATAACATCCGCATCTGGGATCACCGTCCTCTAGAGCAGACCTATCAGCAGACGCAGGCCCTACGCGCCTACTATCACTTCTCCGACGTTGATGTCGATCGTTACACCGTCAGCGGACGCTACCGCCAGACCATGCTAGCGGCACGTCAGCTTGACTACACACGCATTCCTCCGCCTCCGGCATGGGTTAAGACCCACCTGCAGTACACTCACGGCTATGGTCTGTGCCTGTCGCCAGTCAACACTGCAGGGCCTGAAGGCCTGCCAGTATACTGGATCAAAGACATTCCACCTGTCACGGTGCCCGATCTGAAGGTAGACCGGCCGGCCATCTACTACATGGCCAGCCTACACCCACGTCTGATTGAATTGATCGCTCCCCCTGACGAGACGCCGCCGCCTCAGCCGACGCGCCCGGCCGAGATGGATGAAGTCGGTGAGCCGCAGCCCTCGGGCACGCGCAGCGAATCCGTGCGCTCCGTCAACACCAAGGGCATGCAGAGCGAGTACGCCATAGTCAACACCACAGAATGGGAGCTGGACTATCCCCAGATCGGCACGGTGGAAGAAGAGGGCAAGAACGAGCTGGTGCGGTACCAGGGACGTGGTGGTGCGCCCATCGGTGGATTGATGCGCCGCATTGCCTTTGCGGCGAAGTTTATGGACCTGCAGATCCTTGTCACCAGCGCACTGACCAAGGACAGCCGGATAATGATCAACCGGTATCTGCCCGAGCGGTTCGCCGCGTTAGCCCCATGGCTGATGTACGACCCGGACCCATATCTGGTCATCAACGAGGGGCGTCTGCAGTGGATGAACGATGCCTACACGATCAGCCGTCTCTTCCCCTACTCGCGCCCGGTGATGGGCCTTGCCAACTATGTGCGCAACTCTGTAAAGATCGTGTGTGACGCCTACGACGGCATCCCGGAGTTCTATGCCTATGATCCAAGCGACCCGATGCTCCGCTGCTACATGAAGGTCTTTCCTACTCTCTTCAAGTCGGCCGATCAAATGCCGGAGGGTCTGCGCTCCCACGTGCGGTATCCCCAACTCCTCTTCATGCTACAGACCGAGGTCTATGCGGACTATCACATGACCGATCCGCAGACCTTCTACCAGCGGGAGGATAGCTGGTCGGTGCCAATGGAGGTCTACGGGTCGTCACGGCGTCCGGTTGAAGCCTACCACGTGGTCATGAAACTCCCGGGTGAGAGCAAGGAGGAGTTCCTGCTCGTCATGCCGCTCACGCTGCGGGGCCGCGAGGAGCGCAACATGGTAGCTTGGATGGCCGCCCGGTGCGACGAGCCCCACTACGGCGAGATCGTCGTGTACCGCATGCCCAAGAAGACAATGGTCTACGGCCCTATGATGGTCGAGTACCGCATCAGCCAGGACGCCAAGATCTCGGAATTGATGACCCTCTGGGGCCAGGGGGGGTCGAGGGTGATTCGCGGCAATATGCTGGCCATTCCCATCGACAACTCCATGCTCTACGTCGAGCCGTTGTACCTTGAGGCCAACGACCGAGGCGCCTCCTCCACTCCCGGCGGCCTGCCCGAGCTGCGCCGGGTCATCGTCGCGCTCGGCGACAGGCTGGCCCTGGGCGTTAGTCTGGACGACGCCCTTGCCAAGCTCTTTGGTAGGACACCCGGAGGCCCATCGAGCGAAGTGGAAGTCGCGACCGAAGGCGAACAGGTCTCGCGCACAGCCCCAGCTGAGATTTCCGGGACTGCCAAGGAGCTCATCGAGAAGGCCCTGGCACTGGAGGAGGAAGCCCAACAGCTCCTACGGCAGGGTGACCTGGCCGGTTACCAGCAAAAGCAGAAGGAGCAAAGTGAGATCCTGGAGCAGCTGCGCCAGCTACAGAAGTAATGCTGCCGGGACACGCTGGTTTGTAGCACGGGATCGAGTGACACAACCGCCATGGGTGGCTATAAGACGCGCAGCTCGACACCACGCGTGGTCCAGGCTGTGGTGTTCGACTTCGACGGGACCATCGCAGATACCCGCATCGATTTCGCGGCTATGCGTCGTCGCGTCCTTGACTTGCTACGCAGCCTAGGTGCGTGGTGTGAGGGCCTGGAGGAGATGCATTACGTCCTGGAGATAGTGAATGAAGGCGCGCGCTGGGCCCAGAAGCAGGGCCGGGATCCCGACGTCATCCGCGCCGAGGCCGATGCAGCGATCAGGAGCTTCGAGACCGAGGCGGCCCGGCGGGCTCCACTGCTTGACGACGCCGCCGGGGCGCTGGCGCGACTGAAGGACACGGGCCTCAAGACCGGCATCATCACGCGCAACTGCGCTGAGGCGGTCCATGTGGTTCTGGCGCGCTACCCGCTACGGACCGACGTCCTACTGACCCGCGAGCACGTGCCTCGCGTGAAGCCTGACCCAGACCATTTGCTCAGGGCACTGGCAGCGCTGGAGATCTCGCCAGACCGGGCAGCCTTCGTCGGTGATCATGTTACCGACGTACAATGCGCACGGGGAGCGGGTGTGCTTGCTGTGGCCGTGGCGGGCTCTTCCTCCTCGCCTGAGGACCTGCGTCGGGCCGGGGCAGACTTCGTGGCATCAAGTCTTAGCCAAGTCGCGGACTACGTGCTGGGACTGAGCGCCTGACGGGAGACCCCCTCATGAGCCGCGCCAACGAACGCTTCCTGCCGACGGGCAAGCTGCGCCCCGAGTTCCTCGCGGGCCTATTGGAGCTTTTCGGGTGCGGTGACTCGGCAGTCGTGCAAGGATCGGCGGTGGGTGTGGACGTGGCGATCCTTGACCTGGGCGGCCCCCAACTGCTGGCTGCGAAGACAGACCCTATCACCTTCGCCACCGACGCCATTGGCTACTACGCGGTCGTCGTCAACAGTAACGACATCGCCACCTGTGGCGGCCGACCGCGGTGGATGCTCACCACAGCCCTGCTGCCCGAGAAGGCAGCCAACGAAGACCTTGCGGCCGATATCTTCCACCAGCTCGCTGACGCCTGCGACCGCTTCGATATCACGCATGTAGGTGGCCACACCGAGGTCACCTATGGGCTGGACCGGCCTATTCTGGTTGCTACCATGCTGGGTCTAGTCGACCGCGGTCGGTACATCACTTCCGCCGGTGCGCGGGCGGGCGACGTGATTCTTCTGACCAAGGCCGTTGCCGTTGAAGGCACTAGCCTCCTCGCCCGTGAGCTGGGTCAGACACTCCTCGACCGCGGCTTCGACGAAACCTTTGTCGCGCGCTGTGCCGCAATGCTCTACGAGCCGGGCATCTCAGTGCTCCGCGAAGCTCAGGTGGCAGTCGAGACAGGGAAAGACAGCGTGCACGCCATGCACGACCCCACCGAGGGCGGACTAACAATGGGCCTGTGGGAACTGGCTCTAGCTGCGCGCAAGCGAGTGTTCGTCGATGTCGCGAGGATACCAGTCCTCGAGGAGTGTCGGCGGCTGTGTGATGTCTTTGGCCTTGATCCGCTGGGGCTGATAGCAAGTGGGAGTCTACTAATCACGGTCGCGCCGGAGGTTGCGGGTCGAGTCGCCAAAGCCATAGAGGACGCTGAGGTCCCTTGTGCGCCAATCGGTGAGGTACAGGAAGGTCCTGCTGAGGCCCTGGCACAAACTGCCGACGGTGAACTGGTGCCACTGCCGAGGTACGATCAGGACGAGCTCACCAAGGTACTCTGACATGCGTGGACATCGGCATGAACCCGGGAGCGGCAAAAATAAATGGTGGAGGCGGCGGGAATCGAACCCGCGTCCGAAACGAAGCTGACAGCGCGTCTACGAGCGTAGCGTATTGTTGTCATCTCACTGCAGCTTTACCCATACGCAAGGATTGCTGCAGCCAGCCTCCTTAGATTTTCGCCCAGTGTGGATGGAGGCCACCACACTAAACTATCCGGTCTGAGTGACGCCCGCTACCGACCCAACCGGAAAGGCCGGGCGGACGTGGCCGACTAAGCAGCCAATGCCATTTCGTTGTTGGCGTTTGTGTTTTGCGTGCACTATATCGGAGTAGCACGCCTGCCGGCTCGCAGCTCTGCCAAGCTCTCGCCCCGTCGAAGCCATGTCGCCCCCAATCGTCGATTCTATTATACCACTGCGGAGCCTTTATAATCAGCCCCACCGGCTGGTGGCAGGAGTCTGCTTCATTTCTTGTCCCAGGACTTATGCGAGGTAGTCTCCTACAGGTAGTGCACGAGGAGATAAACTCCTTTGGCGGCAATCACCAACGTCAGAACCGGCTCCGGCTGCTTGGACCAGAGCAGACTGGTCACTTCTGCGACAGCTACGGCCGACCCAACGACAGCGAAGATTAGCCCCCACCAGTTGCCCGCATCGGCCATCCGAGCCTCTTCGTGGTAGCCGGTGGGGTCCAGCTAGGCCCTGATATTGCCTAATATTGTAAGTGGCGGGACAGGCTGAGCACTAACAGCTCATTTACCAACTTGCCTCTTGCTTCTGCGCGCCCGGGACTGGTTCTTGGGGCTGATTGGTGCGACCGGTGAGGGGGACGTCTAGGTGGTGTGAAGGCATGCCGGGACGGGCTGCGGGCGGCAGGGGACTTCTGGAGGCATGTCACACGTCGATACAGGGCGTTCAAGGCGACCCAGGATCCAAAGCCGTTTGCTCCGCCTTGCCTGGAATATACCTGCCACAAGATCTCCTTGTATTTGCTCGACGGCCTTACGGGCCGAGAAGGCCTGACGCCTGTCCCTCGTAGATGCACAAGCACCAGAGGGCCTCTCTCTTCTCAGAGCGTACGCTCTATCGGTAGTCCTTCCCTGCGAATAGAGAGCTGGCGTTCACTTCACCTAGATGCCAGGCGATCGCAAGCCTTCCGGTGCGGTGACGCCCCCTTCCCTTATTGGCTGTGTCGAGGAGGTTCTCGGCCTTGGGGATGCCTCTAGATGCCTCCACAGCTGGCCAGTCCACGTACACCTCGCCTAGATAATTCTTGGACGGATCGGGGAAAGCCTCGCTGGTCTGGTAAACAGAGACAAGGGCACGGCGGCCATCGGACGTCACGTCCTCAAGTATAGCAGGCTCCTTGCTGACGAGGTGGAACTTCCCCTCAGCCAGGTTGACAGCTGCCAGTGCCTTTGAGGACTCGGAGAAGCCTTCGCGGTTTACAGTAAGCGACGCCAGGGCCCAGCGTCCGTTGCGACAGGCGTGAGCCTTGAGCATAGCAGGGCTCTTGGTAGTAATCCATCGTATGCGGGCGGCTTGCCAGTCAAGCGCCCCGATGCGGTGACCGTCCACAAGCGTCTCCGACGGCGCTAGGGGGCCTGGATGCGTTCCAGCTAGCATTGTTATCTGGCCTTCGTTCTTCGCGCCTGTCTCGAGGTCCACACGTACTATTCTGGAC
>JAKORR010000469.1 GCA_029777735.1 Armatimonadota bacterium
GCCGTCCGCCGTCATCTATCACAGTGATCTCCCCGCAGTAGAGGCCGGGCAGGGCATCAGGCGGCACGTATAGGCTAATCCACAGGGGCTGAAGGCGGCCCGGGACAAGGTCGAAGGGTTCGAGCGGCAGCAACGGGTCGGGCCACTCACCGACATACTCCACCGGGTATACGGGCGGGCGGGTCTGCACGTAGCCTACGCGCCAGATCCTAGCGGTATCTGTGGGCAGGATCGCACCAGACTCGCGGTTACGCAGTGGGCCGAGGGTAACCGACTCAATCCGCACGGCGTCGCCGAGAGGCATCAAGACAAGCTGGGCACTTTCCCACTCGTCACGGGCGGCGGAGAAAGCGAGCGGTCCCCAGAGGTTCACGCGTTCATCGTCGGGGTGGAGCTTAATGAGGGAGTTCTGCCAACCCAGGCCGAAGGGAGGAGGCAGGGCGCCACCGGCGCGGACGACGGTCCGGGCCCGAACCAGTGCGAAGAAGGCGCGCTGTCCGTGCGCTTTGACGCGGGCCTGCAGGTCCAGCCAGGCGTCCGGGCCCTCAGCGCGCTGGAGCCTGCTGAGGGCAAGCTCCTGGCGGAGCGCGGCGTGCTCAGCCCGAAGCTGCTTGAGCTCCAAGGCAGCAGGTCGCAGGCCCGGGCCTTCAAGGCCGTACAGCTCGGCCTGGGCGCGCGCCAGTCGTTCCTCAGCCACGTCGAGGTGGGCAGACACCACAGGCACAGAGAAGTGAACTGGCGGAGTAGCGAAGGCAACGCTCGAGGCCTGATCCTTGGTGGCGGACACCCAGAGTAGCTCCAGCCGGAGGTAGCCCTCGCCCCCTTCGTACACCCAGAAGCGCCAGGTGTCACCCTGGCGGACAAGTCCTTTTACGTGACGCCGTCCGTCGCGCAGGATGACGAGACGCGGCTCGAGGCCCTCGGCAGCGGTCACCGACAAAGAGTTCTCGCCTATAAGGACTGGATCAATGCGCAACTGAGTGACCGCGGGCTTGGGCGACCACACCAGGAGGCCGAAGCGGTCAGGCTCGTGGAAGCCCGCCACCAGCGCAGGCCAGGAGGACCACTCGCTGTGGGGCTGCTCGGCGCGTGCGACGGAAGCTCGCCAGGTGCCCTCGATGGAGGACACCCCCAGGGCGGCGCAGGGCATGGCTATCTCACAGGTCCAGCCCTGCGACGACCGCCGTTGAGCCGCAGAGCCGCGGAAGCTCCAGCCCATGTCGCCCCGCTGGCCCCCTGCCCATACCCACTCGTCGTCTATCGCGCCGTTGGCGGTGACAATCACATGGTAGTAGACGTCGGCCTTCCCGTCGGGGGCGAGGAAGACCTCCACGCAATCGTCGGCCCAGGCCTGGCCCGTGTCGTTCGTCGCGGCCTGAAGACGAAGGCGATCCATGGCGTCTTCCCAGCACCAAAAGCCCACGTATACGTTGTTGGCATCGGCACAGAGGCGAGCTACAGTTCTCTGGCTGGGCAATCTGGCAGTGCCCAGGCTGACAAAGGGCGCGAGCACGGCGGCGTCGCGCCAACAGGGGTCACTCATGTCGCCGTCGATGAGAGGCGCCTGGTCAACGAATCCGACCGTGGCCACCGGCAGCATATTGGGCGGTTGAGCAAGCAGCCCCCACAACATCAGTACACACAACACGACACGTCACCTCGAAGTGGGACCTCAGATCGCAGTTATGGGCCGGGCGCCGGTCGGCCAACAGGGCAAGCCGAGGAGGTCGGGCCACGGACCATATCCAGTCCGGTACCAAAGGAACGGCGGGAGTGGGTCGACCCTCTACCTCCTCCGCCCAACCAGTGGACGGTTGTCTGCCGCTGCCCAAGTCCTCTCCGGCGCTGGCGAAAAGTCCCGTGAGGGTCATAGATACTTTCCACCTCCAGATCGAGAATCCTTTGCAGGCTGTGGCAGGCCGCCGGGCAGGGACTCTCTCTCCTAACCGCGAATATTCCTACCGTCTGTTAGGAGGGCTGATCTATGAATACCGACGTCAGGGTAGTCGAGGCCAAGGCTAGCTTCCAGGAAGAGATCCTCCGCACGCCGCTCAAGTTCGGCACCGGGGTCATTACGTACATCACCGGGATGACAGCGGAGGTAGCGGTGGAAAGTAGGAATGGCCGGCGGGCCTCGGGCCTCGGCAACATCCTGCTCAGCGACATCTGGGCCTTCCCGTCGGCGACCCTCAACCACGAGACGCGAGACCGCGCCATGCGAATGCTAGGGGAGCGCATCTGCGAGGCCTATGCGGCCTGTGAGGGCTATTCACACCCGCTGGCGCTATCCTGGGAGGTGAAGGCCCAGCTGGAGGCGTTGGCCGCTGACCTTACACGCGAGCAGGGCTTGGCCGAGCCTGTGCCGCTGCTGGCGGCCCTGGTATGCGCGTCGCCGGCCGACGCAGCCCTCCACGACGCTTTCGGGCGCTTGCTGGGAATCAGTACCTATGACGCCTATGGACCGGATCTGATCGACCACGACCTGAGCCGCTACCTAGGGCCCGACTTTGCCGAGCGATATCTGTCGGAGTTCATCAAGCCCGTGTATCGACCCGAGATTCCGATCTTCCACCTTGTGGGCGGGCTAGACAAGCTCACGTGCGACGAGATCACCGACGAAGATCCCGACGATGGCCTGCCCGTGAGCCTGGATCAGTGGATCGAGCGTGAAGAGCTGTCGTGCTTCAAGGTCAAGATCACGGGTAAGGACATCGACTGGGACGTGGAGCGCACGGCGGCGGTAGCGGAGTTAGCCTACTCGACGCGCACCCGGCTGGGCCTGGATGCCACCTTCTATATCAGCGTGGACTCCAACGAGCAACACGAGGGACCTGAAGCCGTGGTTGAGTATCTGGAGAAACTGCGAGAGCGAAGTGCTCTGGCCTACCGCATGCTGCTGTACCTAGAGCAGCCCACGGAGCGAGATCTCGAAGCCAGCCGCTTTGACATGAGGCCCGTGGCCGCGCTGAAGCCTGTGATAGTGGACGAGGGCGTGACGGACCTGGGGAAGTTAGAACTTGCCCACGAACTGGGCTGGTCAGGGGTGGGCCTGAAGACATGCAAGGGCCACGCCGCTAGCCTGCTGTATGCGGCACGTTGCCAGGCCGAGGGGATGCTGATTACGGTCCAGGATCTCACGAACCCAGGGCTTTCGCTGGTTCACTCTGCGGGCCTGGCCTCACGCCTGCCCACCCTCATGGGCGTGGAATACAACGCCCGCCAGTACCTACCGTCGAGTCAGGCGGATGTGCAGGCACGCCACAGGACGCTCTTTACGGTGCGCGGGGGCAAGGTGTCGCTGAAGTCCCTGGCGCCTGTGGGCCTGGGCTACTGAGCTGTCCGGTAGTGCGATAGAAGGGGCAATCTGGGCTGCACCCTGTGTACCCCGTCGACGACGCGGAAGCTCTTGCCCGGCCTGTAGACTCCTACTCAGTTGTCCCGGGGGGGTATTGAGCGGGGCGCAGCCCTGGGCCTTACTCTTCCGCGTCGGGCAAGGAGCTGCTTGTGGAGTCGGATTGACTGTGGCGCGGATCCACCGCGCACTTCCCGTGCAGTCAAGTAGGCACGCCCAGC
>JAKORR010000470.1 GCA_029777735.1 Armatimonadota bacterium
GCGAGATCAGCATCACCGTGTCTGCTACTCTGCCACAATGGCGCCGTACTCAGGCTATCCTCGGGGTACGGGAGTACTTGCGAAGGTGGGAACGGGGGGAGGTGGCGGACGGTTATCTGGTGACGAGCCGACCGAAGGTGCTCTCGGGAAGAGCAGGGCGAGTGGCGATCACGGTGTACGCTAGCGCCTTTGCCCAGGCGTGTCATGAGATCACCGGGCTGGACTCAGTTGCGAGTGAATGGGGCACGGAAGGCCAGTGGCGCTGGCTGGTGCAACAGGCCCACCAGCACGACAGCCTTTCCAGCCTCGCCGCCCGCTGCCTGAACGTGGTCACCTACGATGCAGAGCGTCTTTTCGGGCAGTGGGTCGACCTGGATTCCAACAAGCGTTGGCTGCTATGGCTCTGGAGCAAACTCGTAGCCCCGCGCGACTCGTACTACGGGTTGGTCATTGCAGAGAGCGAGAGCGTGGAGGCGCTGCCTCAGGTGGCGGCGATGGCCGTGCTGGACCGGAGCCTGGGCCTGGAACACCTGTCTCAGCGACGGCGCTTCCTGGCCCAACTGGGGCTCGATCAGCTACCGGCCCCGTTCTGGCAGCGGTTCACGACGCTGCCTACGCCACTAGAGCGCCTGCGTGCTCTGTCCGGCCTGTCCGAGCGGGAGAGACGCGAGGCCGTGTTGGCGGTAGCGGAGCTGCTGGAGGGACAAGTTGACGAGGAAATGTGGCTTCCGGTCCTGGAGGTTTGCTACCCGGAGCTTGCCTTCTACCTCACCGCCTATCCATTTGGAAGTCATCCCGAGTTGGTGGAGTACTTCCGCCTGTACACCCGTTCTCGGGTGTGCGATCGGCTTCTCCCACAGCTGACGGAGATGGCTGAGAGGGCTGCCCAGAACAAGACCCTGTGGAACTTCCCCACCCGAGGCAATGCCGTGGATGCGGCATCCTCGGGTCGTGCGCGGACCGTGTGGCTGGACGCAGTGGGATTGGAGTGGGCTGGGCTCATCAGTGAGCTGCTGCGGCGAGAAGGGCATCGGGTGCGGGTCCACGTTGCCCGGGCGAACCTGCCTTCGACTACTGAGTACAACCGGGAGTGGGACGAACAACAGCC
>JAKORR010000471.1 GCA_029777735.1 Armatimonadota bacterium
CAGACGACACTCAAGACGGCCTCCGAGCAGGCTGCGGTCCTAGACCAAGTCCCGTGTGGCGAAAGCGAGAAAGCTGCCTGCCCACTATTGGGCATGGCACGTAGGGCAAGCAGCCAAGTGCAGGAGCTTCGCGCCCAACTGGCCGCGCTGCAGGGCAAGGCCGACCCCTACACCGAGAAGGTGCAGGAGCTCGAACAGGAACTGGCGGCAGTTGGATACGACCAGAAGGCTCACGCGGCGGCCCGAGAAGCCCTGCTCGACGTGCGCAAGGTGGCGAGGCTGCAACCGGAGCTCGAGGCGGCCACTGTCCGGGTGGCTGAGATGCAGGCGCGTATTGAACAGTGGCAGACGGACCTCGACCAGCTTACCGAGAGGGCCAAGGCAGCCGAGGGCGAGATCCGGCGATGCGAAGCGCGCACACGGGAAATCCGCAAACAGCTCGACGATCTGTTGCCTTTGGCCGGCATCTTGACGCGCACCCAAGCCGAGCTCGCTATGGTCCGCAACGAGGAACACCGTCTCAGGAGCGAGCTTGGCCGCATCGAGGCAGGACTGGAGCTGGTTGCCCGGGCCGAGAAGGAGCTGGCCGACCTGGAAAAGCAATCCGAAACCCTCCGGAAAGAGCTGGCGGTTTACGAGCTCTTGGAGGAGGCTTGCGGCAAGAAAGGCGTGCCAGCATTGATTATCGAGAACGCAGTGCCCGAAATCGAGCGCCTGACCAACGATATGCTGGCGCGTATGGCGGGCGGCCGTCTAGCGATCCAGCTCGAGACGCAAGTTGAGGGCAAGACCACCGGTACCGTACAGGAGGTCCTCCGAGTGACAGTCCTCGAGGAGGGAGCGGAGAGGCCCTACCAGACCTACAGCGGGGCCGAGCGGTTCATGGTCGACCTGGCCCTCAGGGTGGCGCTCAGCAAGTTCCTGGCCAGCAGGGCTGGAGCAGAGATCCGTCTGTTCGTGCTGGACGAGGGGCTGGGCTCCTGTGACACCACCAACAGGCAGGCGGTCATGGACG
>JAKORR010000472.1 GCA_029777735.1 Armatimonadota bacterium
ACGAGTGGCTTCATGAGCGGGCCAGGATACTGATGCGGAAGTGAACAAGGACCTCCAGTGCTTGGCGTGCAGCGATCCACGCTGCAGCGTCCATGATGTCTTCTGCGAGAACCAGCCAGTCGAGGGGCGTATCGAGGTGTTGGAGATCATCGCCCGGAGATACTTCGACGGCCGCAAAGAGGATCGCAAGCACCAGCAGAACCTCTGGGCTCAGATTAGAGGGCTCCATGCTCTCATCGACAAGCTGGGCTGTGACTACGGCAAGCTTTCTGGCAAGCATCAGGTGCTCAAGAGCCGCCACCGCAACGCGATGCGCCTGCTGGAGCGGGAGTACCCGGAGGTCTTCGCGGTGGTGCAGCAACGCATCGATAGATAGTATCCATCGGGCGGCAGCGCGGCGAGATGACGCGCCTTCAGTCGATGTTGGCTAGAGCCGTGTTAAGTGCGACACCCAGAGTCCGTGCCTAGCGATAGCATCGCAGTGCGAGTGGCTCGGGCACGGCGGCAAGTTCGACTTCGCGAAAGCCAGCGGAGCAGGGGCAGGACCTGCCCGCCCGAACCCGATGTGCGCCGCCACGTGTCTCCAGCCCTCTTGCTTTCTGTCCAACCCCACCCCCCGTTGCGGACGCCCCCGCGCCAGCCCTCCGTCGTCGAGATATTCCAGGCGGAACTCGTCAAGGGCCTGCTTCAGGACCCCAACGAGAAGCCGAAGGTGCCCTCGCTCGTGGAGTTCTTCAACAAGACGACCACCTTCAAGGCCGAGTGGTGGCAGGAGTGGATCGCTAACCGGCTGCAGCGGCTCCTGGTGGAGAAGGGGCAGCGCATCCTTCTGCACGCCATGCCCCAGGTGGGGAAGTCGATCCTGGTTTCCAACCGCTTCCCCGCCTACGTGCTGGGGTGCGATCCGCTCCACCGTATCCGGCTGGCCTGCTACGGCCAGGAGCACGCGGAGCACTTCAGCCGCGACCTCCTCTCGCTGATGCAGGACGACGTGTACAAGGAGTGCTTTCCGAACCCTCAGTGCCGACTCCCTCGCGTCAACCGCGTGGAGGAGTGGTCTACGGTCGCCAGGGTGGCGCTCAGGGACGCGCAGCCCTCCTTCAAACCGCTCGGCCTGGGCTCAGGCTTCACGGGGCTTGGCGTCGATTGCCTCCCGGCGGGGACGCTTGTTGAGACTGAGGATGGTCCTGTTGACATCCGCGACCTGCACCTCATGGCCGAGAAGCCAAGGGTCTGGGCTTGCGACATCTACTCCGGCAAGCCGGACCTGCGCTCCATCGTGGCCTCACGGGAGGTTCAGGCGGAAGACCTGGTGGAAGTGCGGACGGAAGGCGGGCGACGGCTTCGCTGCACCCCGGATCACCGCGTTTTCGTGCAGGGCGTAGGCTACCTTCCTGCCTCAGAGTTGACGGTCGGCGCCCCCTTGGTGGGCTACCTGCATCACCCTGACTCCCTGGAGAGCGTCGAGGCGTGCGCTGCGGGGCCGGTTGCTGTCTACGACCTCCAGGTAGCCGAGCACTGCAACTTCTACGCGAGCGGCCTACTCGTCCACAACTGTCTGATCATCGACGACCCCTACAAGAACGCCGAGGAAGCGCACTCCGAGGTCATCAACGGGATCATCTGGCGGTGGTGGACCGACGTGGTGAAGCCGCGCTTGCGGCCGGAGACCAACGTCGTGGTGTGCTTCCACCGCTGGTGCCAGGACGACTTCGCGGGGAAACTGGAACAGGACGGCGATTGGGAGAAGATCCGCTTTCCTGCCCTGTGCGACGGCGGCGAGGACGACCCCACCTTCGTGGAGGGCATCCGCAAGGAGGGCGAGAGCCTGTCGCCCTCGCGCTACCCCGTGGACTTCCTGGTGCGCGAATACAAGGACCGCAACCCGGAGTCCTGGTACTCCCTCTACCAGGGCACCCCCATCGCCCCTGGCGGCAACTGGTTCCAGGTGGACCGCATCCTGCCCTACGACACGATCCCCGAGGGGCTCGTCATCTACCAGGGCTGGGACCTCGCCTTCACGCAGAAGTCCTACAGCGACTACACCGCCTGCGTCACGATAGGCGTGGACGAGGATGCCAACGCCTATATCCTGCACGTCCTGCGTGAGCGGTGGACGCCCGCCCAGGTGAAGCAGGGCGTCCTCGACATGGCGAAGGCGTGGAAGCCCGCCGTCATCGGGATCGAGAGCCAGGGCTGGCAATCGCAGGTCTTCAAGGACGTGGTATCCGAAGGCCTCTTCCCCTTCGTGGAGTGCAAGGTCCAGAACCGCGACAAGCAGCTTCGCGCCCAACTCCTGCGGACCCGCATCGAGACGGGCAAGGTTCTGGCGAACAAGGGTGCGCCCTGGTGGTCGGCCTTCCAAGAGGAGTTACTGGCCTTCCCCCTGG
>JAKORR010000473.1 GCA_029777735.1 Armatimonadota bacterium
CGTTCGGGTCTTCTCGCTCGATGACCCCAACGCCAGCAAGACCCTCAAGGGCCTGGTCCTCGGGCGACACCTCCTGTCCCTCCGCCGACGGCTACATCGCCCCGATCCCTGCTTCTGGCGACTCCGCCTGCAAGCCACACGAAAGGACCTCGCGTGAGAAGCGGTCACTGTGGTCGCACGGAGAGTGGCGTCTTGAGGACCATGGTCGTCGCGCTGGAGAAGTTGGCCAAGCTGCTCTTTATCCGTACTACCAGGAGCCGCCAGGAGTCCGGCGCTGGCTGTGACGACACCCATTTCCTGGTCGAGCTCCCACAGTGGCTCGTCGCTGCAGATCTCGCCACTGCCATGAGAAGCGACCTGCGCCAAGGTAGTGCTGGGACTTCGTCGGCGGCACGAGAGGCGGCCCAGGCGAAGGAGACACTCGCATCGACCGAGTCGCCCGCCCATGTCGCTGCGGCCAAGATCGAGCGGGTCGGAGTGTCGGTTCCGACGTGAGTGCGAAGTCAAATCCTTCAGACCAAGCCAGTAGCGGCGATGGCGTTAGGCCCAGCCATGCCACCCGGCAGCGCCATCGCGGCCGTTCGGCAACGCGTACCGCCCTAGTCCTGTTCGCGTTGAGTTCCGTCGTCGCCGCAGTCTGGGTTTTCACGGTTGAGGGGGCAGAGAGAGTAAACCGGGCCACCATTGCAGCCTTCGTTCTGCCCGTGTTTGCCGCCATAGGCGGAGCTATTCGAGAGGTCCTCCTGTCACAGGAAGCAGAGGATCCCGCGCAAGATCCTCCAGTGGAAGTTCGCAAGACGTCGGCGGAGCCCCCAGAGCAGCAACTGAACCCGCAGCCGCCCTTGCTGCACATCAAGACCCAGTCCGCCTTCGGCCGGAGCATCGAAATCGAAGCGTTCGATGCCGAAACCGTCCTGATCATCGCTCGGGCCATGGGCTGGTCCATCGAACAGGAGAGGCAGGATGACTGAGAAGCCAGAAACGGGTCAAGACCGACAAGTCGAGTTGACACAGCAGATCGACCGCCACCGGGGCGAACGATCAATCGAGCTCGCGACCCTATTGCTTTCTCTTGGAATGGCCCGCTGGGATGCTGGCAACCGAAACGGTGCCCTCCCTGTCATGACCGAAGCAACCGACCTGTACCGAGACATCGGCGACACCGCGGGGCTGGCCCGAGCCCTCACCAACCTCGCCGTCTTCAGCTCCGAACTCGGCGACCGCGCCGCAGCGGGCGAGGCTGCCCAGTCATCCCTCAACGCCTACAGGCGGTTGGCCGAGGCTAACCCGACTGGCTTCCAGCCGGACCTGGCCGCATCCCTGAACAACTACGCGCTTTCGCTGTCTGCGCTCGGGCGCCCCAACGAGAGCCTCACCGTACTCGAGGAGGCCCTGGATATTCGACGCTCCCTCGCCGACACCAATCCGGCTGCCTTCACCCCCGACCTGGCCGCATCCCTGAACAACTACGCCATCCGGCTGGCCGAACTGGGCCGACACCTCGAAGCCCTACCGCCCAGCGAGGAAGCCCTCACCCTCTACCGCTCCCTCGCCGACACCAATCCGGCTGCCTTCACCCCCGACCTGGCCGCAACCCTGAACAACTACGCCACATTTGTGGAGTTCCAATCGCCCATGTTGGCGGCGTCGGCTCGACAGGAAGCTGCCAAGGTGCAGGCAGCACTTGGGACGGGTATGCGGAGCCGCGACGTGTCCGGCGGCAATAAGTCTCGCTGAACTTGTCCACACACCCTGCACGCGAGCCGGCAACACCCCGGGGGCCTGAAGGTGCCACTAGGGATCTTCGGTACCTACCGAACCGGAGATCGGGCCACGGTAGCCTCCACATGTGGAAACCGTACTCTTGGCACTTGCTGGTGCCCTTTC
>JAKORR010000474.1 GCA_029777735.1 Armatimonadota bacterium
ATCGACGGCCTCGTGACCCATGGCTACAAATGCGCGGACGTGCTGAACCCGGATCCCTACTCACCTGAATGGGACTACGTGCCTAGCTTCCTGCGCAAGGTCAACGAGGTAGCTGAGCTTGGCAAGACTACCTACGTGACGTTGTGGCACAGCACCAGCCAGACGCATTTCGTGCGCGAATATGGGACAGCGCCGCCGTACCCGTACAAGGTCTTTCGCAACCAGTACTTCGTATCAATTGCGCTGGGCGCCAAGGGCTTCACGGCCTATACATCGCCCTTTTTCATGAACGAGATTGAGTATCGTTATGGTCTGCCTTACGTGTGGCGCGAGCTGCGGTTCCTAGAGAAGGCGATTCTGGCGCCAGAGCCCACCGAAGCACTGCAGGTCGAGGCCAGGCCAGGCGTGACGTCCTGGGCGCGGGAGGTCGGAGGCCGTGTCTACCTCGTTCTGGCCAACCACAAGCCGGGGGCAGCCTATGCCAGGGTGTCTTGGGCACCTCTGAAGACCCGCCGCAGCCTGACTGTCCTGTCGGAGGGGCGCGAGGTGAAGGTAACTGGCGGGGTCTTTGAGGACCGCTTCGGCGAAGGTGACGTGCATGTCTACACCGACGCCCCTGAAGCGAAGGGCTTTCCCACGACGCAGGAAGTGACCGCCGAGCTGGCACAGCGCGAGAAAGAAGCCGTCAAGCCTGGCAATCTGCTGCACTGGACGCACGGCACCACTGCCCGCTGCTCCGCGGGCTATTACGCGCCGTGGTTTAGCCAGTTCTTCTACTACGCCATCAACGGTCTGACCGATGATACAGGCTGGTACTCCTATGCCTCGGGTAACAAACCTGCGTGGCTGGAACTGACGCTCAAACAGCAAGCCCAGATCGGGCGTGTTGTGCTATACACGCCGAACCTTCGCGACTATACGATCGACTTCGTGGCCCCTGGGCAGCCCACTCGTCGCGTGACCGTGGCGGGCAACGAGCAAACGGTAGTGGTGCACAACCTCAAGCCCGCCGTGCCCTGCCTCAAGCTGCGTGTCACAGTGACGGCTATTAGGGAGACGCAGGGTGCTGAGAGCCGAGGGCCGAAGGTGGCCGAGATCGAGGCCTACGCTGAGTCAGCTGAAGGTCCCATCACACCGGTCGAGACGATACAGGCAGAGGCTGCGGCTCGGCCACCTGTGCTCTTCGGCGACGAGACGGAGCCGCAGGCTCTGTGGAGCGACGATTTCACAAACTTCCAAACTGCACCGCAGTACTACTGGGACGCCCGGGATACGAAGTGGGTACTCAACTCGGAGACCTTTCGCGCCAGGCCCAAGGCGGGTGGCGGTATCATCGTAGCCAGCGCCTCGCCGAAGGGGTACGACGCCATGACTCACATCTTCCCCTATGATGCGGCCTACCGGTTTTTTCAGGCGAAGCTCTCGAACATCGAGGGACAGGGCTACCGGTTCGCGCATGTAAGCTTGAGTGACTCGTCGGGAGCTCCCGGCTATCGAGGCGCAATCAACACGTCGCGCCCGGGCATCTACACTGTGGACACGCACTACATCCACGAGAGCTACCGTGTGGGCCGGGCCCAGAAGTGCTTTCTTCGACTGAACACGGCTGGGGCACAGAAGAGGGACGATGGGACGGTGACGCCTGGGCCGGAGTTCACCTTCGACTGGCTGCGGCTGGTCAGGCGCCCCCTAGATGGGCTGGTGGTCACGCTGGCGGATGGGGCACCTCTGCCCGAGACCGTGGGGGAGGGCGACAGGCTGCACTTTGAGCTTCACCTATCGGCCTTAGCACAGGATGCCGTGGTGGAGGTGCAGGTCGGGCCGAACTATGAGCCTCTGGCCATCAACGGCGAGCCGTACGTGCAGCTTCAACGTGGCGACGAAAAGGGCAAGGTATGGGTTGGTGAAGTAACGCTGGGTACCGAAACCGGCAAGTTCACGCCTAAGGGCTACCCGGTGGTCTTTCGGGCCGTGATCACCGGCGGCATGATGACCGAAACCTTTGCCTCGGCCTTTGTGGAGTTCAAGTAACGATTCGGGAGGCATGTGCTCACCTTATGAAAAGGTTGGGTGCCACTAGCTCAATAGAGGATCCCTTGTGTCCGGCATGGAGGGGATAATTGGTGGAGAGAACTCTAATCCGGATGGCGGTTCTTCTGCTCGCACTGACTGCCCTGGGTCTGTCGGCCCAGGCTGCTGTAGTCTTCGAAATGCTGGGTGGGCGGGCGGTTCTTAACGACAACGCAACGTGGCAGTCAGTGATGGACATGGCCACTGGGCGCGAGTGCGTCGCTAAGGCGGGCGAGGTGGCCATAGCGAGCGTCACTCACAGCGGCAGGACCTTTCAAGCCAACTCGGCTGTCCTCGCTGGAGATGCCCTGACGCTTCGCTTTGCCGACACGAATACGATGCTTGTGTACCAGGTCGAGCGGGCGGAAGACTGGGTTGTCCTGCGGCTGAACACCGTGGCGGGCACGCGGCCGGAGCGGTTGGTGCTGCTGCGCGTACCAGTAAGGATCACTACGCGCGTGGGCCGTCGCCTCAACATCGCTTGGGACGACAAGACGGCGGTGTGTGTGATGGCGGTCAACAGGCAAGTGGACTGTGGCGCGGCCAGACGCGACTTTGCCGATCTAGTGGCTTCGACTCAGGACGCGCCGGGGCCGAGAATCGAGGGCGCGGCGGCTGCACTGATCATCTGCCCACCCGGCGAGTTCAAAGCTGTCGCTCGCAAGGCCTCACATACCTTCGGTTTGCTGACGAACGAGGACGCTGGGGGACGGCCCGTGAAAGACACCGAGCTGCCCAAGGGCTCCTATTGGTTCCTTTCCTTCGGCGAAGCCGACGTGGACAAGGTGGTGGAGTATTGCGAGCGCGCTGGCATCAAGCAGGTGATGATGTCTTCCGGGTCCTGGTGTAAGACTGTGGGCCATTACACTTTCCAGGAAACCCGCTACCCCGATGGCATCGAAAGCCTGAAGCGCGTGGTGGATAGACTGCACGCTTGCGGAATTCTTGTGGGCATGCATACCTTTGTGTCCAAGGTTTCCAAGACGGACCCCTACGTGACGCCTGTGCCGGACAAGCGTTTCTGGAAGGACAGGCAAACAGCGCTGGCAGCTGACGTGACGGCTGACCAAACGGAGATTCGTGTCGACGGCGATCTGAGTCAGTGGCCCGGTAGTCCGGTGTGCAAGCAGAAAACCTGGGAGGGCGGCGTGGAGAAGCACCAGGAGGTAATCGTTGACGACGAGATCATCTGGTACCGGTCCATTGGGCCAGAGGGCCGTTGGGACACCTTTCTGGGGTGCAAGCGCGGCGCTTGGGGCACCGCGGCCGCCACGCACAAGGCTGGCGCCGCAGGCTCCCACTTCGGCGTCGACGGCTGCATCAACGGGTACATCATCGATCAGGAAACCAGCCTGATGGACGAGGTGTCCGACCGCATCGCGCACATCTTCAACTACTGCGGTTTTGACATGGTGTACTTCGATGGCGGCGAGGACGTGGATCGGCGACGCTTTAATTACTACGTGTCCAACTTTCAGGAGCAGGCGATGCGGCGTTTCACTAAGCGCCCTATAATTCACATGGGCACTATTATGACTCACCTTCTGTGGCATTCCTTTGCCCGCAGCTCGACAGTGGACACGTACCTCAACACGCTCTATGGCGCGATCCAGTCGGGTGCGTCGGTGGACAAGTGGCCCACGGTCCGCGAGCACATTGACCGCTCTGTCCGCTATCTGGAGTCGATCAACGAGGACATGGTGCCCGGTGAGTTGGGATGGTTCGGCATCTGGCCGAAGGGCGAACATACAGATGGCTTGCAGCTCGACGAGGTCGAGTACCTGATGGTGAAGTCGCTGGCCTATGACGCACCAATCTCGCTGCAAACAGACTTCTCCCAGATGTCGGCCCACGTCCTGACGCCAGGGATTCTAGATATCGTTCGCTACTACGAGTACCTTCGCGGAAGAGGCTCAGTGCCCGCTGACCTGCAGACCGAACTGCGCCAGCCCGGGAAGGACTTCGTAGCGCTAAATCTGGGCGGGGACGAGGGCTTCTACGAAGTCGAGGAAGTGCCGCTAGTGGGCGGGACACATGACGTGCGGGCCTTTGTCGGCGCCTGCGAGGTCGGCAGCTTCGCGACTCTCTGGCACTACCTGCGCGACGGGGAAATCGTGCTGACTCTGGACCCTGCCAAGGTCTACCTCAGTGACATCGTGGGGCAGCCGATCGAGTTCCGCAAGGAAAAGGGGCGGGCGATCATCCCCGTAGGCTCAAGGCGGAACACTCTCATCTGCGAGGGCATGACGCCAGCGAGCCTGAAGGCCGCCCTCGCGGGGGCTGAGGTGCGTGTGAGCCAGCCGGTCTTGGTCTTCGTGCAGGCCGAAGACTGTTCTAAGCTCGAGGGAGAGATGGCAAGGGGTTCGCAGGTGGGTGTGCGGGAGCCCGAGGCCTTCGGCGACGTAGTCGTCTGCACGGCCCTGCCGAGCCCTGCTGAGGCCAAGCCCTGGTACGCCGAGTATACAGTGAACTTGCCGCACGCGGGCCGCTGGACCGTGTGGGCGAGGGTACGCTATCCCACCGGCGCGGACCTGTCCTTCGGTCTGGTGCCTGAGGGCCAAGCTGTGACACTGGCTGGCAGTCAGGTGCTGGGCAATTGCGGCGTGAATGAGAAGAAGTGGCACTGGACCGGCTCCGGCACTGGGACTACAGCTGTGCCGCCGGGCCAACCGATAACGCTGGAGCTGGACAAGGGGCTCTTCACCTTTCATGTCTACGCCCGCGAGGGCACTGGCCACACGGCCACGAACCCGCGCTTGGACGTGATTTGCTTCGCGGACGAGGCCTTCGAGCCGCCGACAGACGAGCAGGCTGCTAGAGCGCTGGGCAAGTGAGCAACGGGTAGTGGACGAAGCGCGACAGGGCTTGGCGGTGGGGCCAGCTCCAGCCTGAGTTTGGGTTGAGGTCTAACTTTGCGAGAGAGCTGAAGGGCATCATGGACGAAAAACCGCAGATCCGCGTGGGAGGCATGGTTTGGCGTGTGGGTGAGATGCTTGACTTCTATGAGCAAATCGCCTGGTTCCAGGAGCAGGGCCTCGACGGTATAGCCTTTCACACTGCGCCCAGCTTCGGGGGCAAACACGCGAGCTTCGATGTGCGTATGGCCAAGACTGCGGACCGCGAGCGGCTCAAGCAGGCTGTGGCGCCCTTTGCCGAAGTCAGCGTCCACGCGGAGTTCGACAATTACGACATCATTCTCTGTAGCCCCAACAAGCACGTGAGGCGAGCGTCGGTAGAGGCCCTGCGAAGCACCATCGACCTGGCGAGCTCTTTGGAGGCGCCTGTGGTAACGGTTCACGATGGCGTTACCCGAAGCGAGGCACCGCCGAAGGTGCGTAGGGAGGCCCTGCGGCGCTCCGTAGCCGATCTGGCCGAGCTTGCCCGCCGGGCGCACGTGACCGTTGGCTTCGAACTGACCGATGACTTCGACCTCGTCCTAGATGCCGAGGGACCAGTAGGGGTGACACTGGACGTGGGGCATGTACACATGCACTGGGCTACAGCAGGCCGTGAGTCCGATAGCCTGGGCGACCTGATTCGGGGCCTAGGCAAACGTCTCGTCCACCTCCACGTTCATGACTGGGATGGACAACGTGATCACCTGGCCATTGGGGCAGGCCGGATCGACTTCACCGACATGGTGGAAGGCTTGGTCGAGATAGGCTACGACGGGATGCTGTGCCTGGAACTCAGCTCAGACGCGACTGTTCCTGCGGACTATCCCAGGAGTGCCGAGGTGCTGCGAAGTCTGATCGAGCAGCGGCAGTGACGCTGGCAGGGCAGGCTTCGGTTGGCCTCGGATGTATCCTGTTCCTGCTTCGCTACAACGACGTTCAGAGCCTGCGGGCCGTCGCGATTGCGATGGGCGACTGGCGTGCCTTCGAGCACCTGCCTGACGGACGAAGATCAACGAGAGAGGGAGTACTTTGGGAGCTCTACCTGTACTGACCCCTCGCAGTCGTACTGCTACTGGACATCGCGACAGGATCCGCTTCGGCCAAGCCACCGGCCATCTTTGAGCCCTATCTCACCGAGGATCCGCCGACTATCGTCAGGGAGCTGCCCGAGCAGGAGGTTGGCAACGCGCGTGCGGGAATTCTGGTTTCTGTCGCGCCGGATCCCGGAGACCAGGGCTGAGTATCACATCCACTGTCTTCTGGCGCGGCCGAAGAATCCCGGCCTGCACCCCGAAATCCTCTTCCCGTCATGAGAGTCAAGTTGGATGGACCGCGAGCGCAATCAGGTCCTGGGCTGGGCCGAGCGCGGGTATGTTTGCGTCATCGGCAGACAGCCGTACGCTGCCGCTAACGCCAATGCGATGACGCGTTGACCTTCGTCGCAAACCTATCACCGACGCCCCTGGCACTCACGAACTGACTGTGCAGGTACATGGTGTACTACTGCCTCGACGCAGCCTATTCAGGGAGCGTCGAGACCCGGACCTTTGCTGGCCGCAGGAGCCGGTCGCGATATTTGTAACCACGCTGCAACTCGCCTACCACAGTATGCTCGGGCACCTCCTCAGTTACCACACACTCCACCGCCTCATGCTGGTATGGATCGAAGGCCTCGCCCACGACCGTCATGGGCTCGGCGCCGTGGGCTGCCATCACCGCCAGCAGGTTTTTCAGAATCATCTTCATTCCCTCTCGCAGGGAGGGTGACGAGGCCGCGCTTTCCAGAGCGCGCTCCAAGTCGTCCACGATAGGGAGCAGATCGCGGAGTAAGTGTTCGTTGGCTTGGTCAACAGTGCGCGCCATCTCGTCCCTGGCGCGCCGCCTGACGTTCTCTAGATCCGCCAGCGCCCGGAGGAGTTTATCGTGCTCGGCCGCAAGCTCAGCGCGCAGGCTCTCAAGCTCGGCGGCCATGTCTGCTATAGTCGCTTCCTCGGCCGTGGCGTCCTCGGGCACTGAGTCACCCGTCGATGAGGGAAGAGGCTCGTCCGTCGGTTGGCCGGCCTCTTGTCCAGACGACTGGGAGGGCTTACAGGCTGCGGACTGGTCCCTGTAGGCATTGCTGTCCGTCATAACTATCACCTCAAAGTACTGACAAGGTCGCGAAGGTCACGTCAGTCAAAATTTCTCGCCGCGGAAGACAGACCGCGGCCAGATTGATACAGAAAAAGCGGCTCTTACCGCCACCGCTGAATCCGGCCAGTTAGATCTCAGACTCCTCGTCCGAAGCGGCCCAGGAACGGTCGAGTAGACGTGCCGCCTCGGTCGTCGCCGCTAGGGCACGATCGTAGTGCATACGCATCGGCCCCAGGACAGCCACGCGGCCGGAGCGTGAACCGCTGGGGCCGAAGGCGCTGACGATCAGCGAGCAGTGCGGGAGATGGCCGCCGGTGTCAGCTGCGTCGATCAGGGCTGTCGCGCCTGCCTCGGGCGCTGCACGACTAAGCAGGCTGTAGATCCGGCCGTGATTCTCCACAAGTGCCAACAGATCGGCCAGGCTTATGCGGCTTGAGAACTCAGGCTGAGCAGCCAGGTGGGAGATCCCTTGGAACACAGTCATGGCTCCTACCCGACCGAGCACGTGCTCTACCAGGCTCTGCCAAACTTCTTCGGGAAGGCGAACGGGGCAGGGGAGAGAAGCCAGGCTAGCCACCTGTGGTGTTCCGAGATCCTCGATCGCCTGACGCCAGAAGCCGACTTGCTCGTCCGACGCCGAGGCCTCTAGATGAGCCA
>JAKORR010000475.1 GCA_029777735.1 Armatimonadota bacterium
GTAGTTGAGCCCGAAGTCCGCCCATATGGATCCCGTGCTGCCCCAAGACATCGTCCCACCACCTCGGCACCAAAAGGAGCCAGGAGCTTGTTACTTGCCCCTGGCTCTCTCGTGCTTGTTCTGCCACTCTTCCAGCCACTCCAGCGGGACGCTCTTGTTGCTGACTGGAGCTTCCCGCACCTGCCCTTTGCTTCGGGCTTCGGCGTCTTTCATCGCCTTCTCACGCAACTGCATGAGGACGTGGGCACATAGTTCATCGACGCAGAACGCCTCGTACGCGCCCAGTCCCCTCAGGTAGTCGCTAGGCCTCCTGCCGAACTCCTTCGCCACCACCGCTAGCCGCAGGACCAGCCCCTGGTCGCTCGCGAAAGGACTCCAGAGCCTTCAGCCCTCCCTGGGCGTAGTTGAAGAGGTCCATCTTCTGGTTGTCAGTCAAGAACTCGCCGACCTCTTCCCACGACGGTTCCAGGAGCACGGCCTTGGCGACGGCATCTATCAATGCCATTGCTTCGGCCACGGCTGTGGGGTTTTCCTTAGACAGGACAGGCGCACTCGCCTCTTCGCGATAGGCAAACTTAAGCAGGCTATTGGGCACCTGTCCGCTGGTGATGAGCGAAGTGAGGGAAGCCCGGCGGACCTTCACGGGGATCGTCTCGCCAGGCTCCCAACCGCTGATGTCGATGATCTGCGTTGCCCTGCTGAGGAATTCCTCAGCAGAAATGGGCTTACGCTGCTCCATGTCTTATCCTCCTTCTCTTGGTCCCGCCTACGGTACCGTCGGCAGCTCGCCCACATCTATTGTGGTGATGGAGAAGGGGCCCTTGCTCTGTCCGGCGTTCTCCGTGCTGGTGATGGTGTAGCTCGGTACCAGGAAGGCGCGATCCTGCTGTGCGAAGGACGGGATCCTGCCCTTGCAGTACCAAAGCGTCACTTTGACGTAGCCCTCGATGTCACCAGCGGCCTTGGAACCGTCACCGTAGGTGGCGGAGTAAATCTCCGCCATGAACGGCGTCCGCGAGGTGTCGCTCAGCTTGGGGGCCTCATACTCGCCTCCCGGCGTCCACGTGCCCCCGCCGATCATAGCCATGGCCTTTCCGTTGAGCTTGGCGTCCTGGAAGGTAGCGGTGATGGACTCAAGCACATCGTCTTCCTTGACCACCGCTAGGAGCCTGTCGCCGCCGCGCAGCTCAGTCCGCTGGCCCTCAGTGACGTTGGGAGCGTAGGAAACCTGCTGCGGCGAGTCGATGTAGATGACCTGGCCGTCAGCCTTTACCTTGCCGTCGGTGTCGAGTTCGGTGAGCACCATTAGTGCCACACCGTAGACGTTTTCAGCCATTCTTTATCACCCTCCACGTGGAATTCTGAAGTCGATCCGTTTCCCGATCGCCTGAAGATCCGGATCG
Organism: Armatimonadota bacterium; assembly: GCA_029777735.1. Taxonomy (GTDB): domain Bacteria; phylum Armatimonadota; class Zipacnadia; order Zipacnadales; family FEN-943; genus JAKORR01. Next base: position 1,404 of record JAKORR010000475.1, read on the forward strand.
TAGTAGTCTCTCAGAGTCTGTACCCACTCCAACATGAACCTGCGCCCGTCCGCCGTGGTGAGCACGACGTTGTGCAGCATCCTCTTCACTTCGGCCACGGCTTCGTCCACAGGCACATAGCTTGCTGGCTCGAAGTAGAGCCACACCGAGACGTCCTGGAACAACCCTTTCCTGTTGCTCAACGCCGGCGTCTCCTCGCCCATCTCGAGCACACCGTAAGGCTTGGGTGTGTCAGCAACCGGCCTGTGTGGCTGCAGCCAGTTGCGCACGCTCTTGCAGTTCTCAGTGAGATGCTTGTAGAGTGTAGCCCTCATTGGTTCAACAGCTCCTGCGCAGCCTTGAAGAACTGCGGCGCGAACTTCTGTGCCGTTGGCTCGAGGATAGGCCTCCGTCCTTTCCGGCTGAGCTCGAGGTATACGCCGTAGTCAACAGTGTGGGCGATCCTGACCTTCAGCGCATTGGGCTCTTCCATGGCCTCTCCGAAGAGGCCCTGCCGAGCATGGCCCGTCTGGTCTTGCCAAGATGCGTTCGCCTTGGCGTAGGCCTCCATCTCGGCTGCGGTCTGCTGCGCCAGGGCATACAGGCCCGCCTTGACACGGTTCTCCCACTCCTTGATGTTCCCGATGACTTGCTCCAGCCCCGGCATCAGCTCACCTCCTCGAGTTCAGCCTGCAGGGCCGTCCTGACCCCGCCAGTGCTGACTGGCGTGATCGAGTGGACGCGGAACTGCCGGCCGTCGTAGGTGAAAACGTCGCCTTCCTGGATGTCGGCGTCCCACTTTGCGAGGAGTCCATAACGCTGGACTTGCACATGCCCCCCGGTGCCTGTGGAATCCTTGGCCGATGCCAGCGCACCCACAAAGATCCGCACCGTCTGCTCCGGCACGTCCTGCGGGACGCGCATGGTGCCGCCAGCGCCGTCA
>JAKORR010000476.1 GCA_029777735.1 Armatimonadota bacterium
CTTCTTCCGTGCGGACGATGTGGTAGCCGCGAGCGCCGTTCTCCACAGTCCAGCCTGGGTGCGTTTTCACGCCGTACTCGCCTATGCTGACGCCCTTGCCGACCGCGCGTAGGTCGTTGATGGCTAACCGTTCTGGCAGGACCGTCAGGTCGTCCTGAGGCGTGCTGAAAAAGCCGAAGTTCGCCACATGCTGACCGTCAATGGTCTGCCGCTGATCTATGCCCCCAAAGGGCTCCGAGTAGTACTCACTCGTGATCGCGTGTTCCCTGTCGCCGCGCTGTATCTCGGCCACGTGATTCTCATTCCACCGGCGCATTAGCCACACATTGAATCGCATTCGGTCGATGGTGGGACGATCCGACCATTCATTCCCTTGCGCCGGCGGGAAGGGCAATTCACCCAACACCGGTAGGTCCTGGCGACCCCAAGCCTGCCGCAGGGCCTCATCGGTCTTGTACTTGTCGCTCAGCCACTGGTTCCAGGCCTTCTTCAGCCACTCAAGGTCCTCGTAGCGAAGCTGGTAGTCGCCGTTGATGTACCACAGCATCGCGGGCATCTTGCCCAGACGCTCGGCGTACTCGAAGCACTGCCGCCCCTCGGCCGCCAGCTCCTCGTCGTTCACGGCCACGTTGTGTCCGATGAGCAGCCCGCACATGAAGACCAGTCCACGCTTCATCAGCAACTGGCCCATACCCTCGAAGGCTCGCCAGTCGGTCTCCTGCATCTTGTGCCCCGGGTTGCTGTACTGCAGGTTCTCGTAGACCTGCAAGCCGTAGTCCCGCGCCAAGGCATGAATCTCGTCCCAGCGCCGCGGGTTCAGTACATCAGACTTGTAGTCGTTCGAGTAGTTATCGGAGCCGAAGAGGAATATCGGGCGCCCGTCCAAGCGGAAGTAGTTGTCCTCGAAGGTCAGCCTGGGTCCCTGCCGGTCAATCTCGGGCCGTCGCACCACGAAACCCCGCTGCGTCTCGTCCAACGGTCTTGCCTCTGCCACTAGCCGCGCCGTCACACACAGCAGGTCCTCGCCACCATCCGGCACCCTGACCTCGGCCTCGGCCGTCATCTCGCCGCCGGACTTGATCTTCACAGGCACCTTCTGGACACCGTAGACGCCGCGTCCCTCTAGGCTAATCTGCACCTCGCCGTCAAAGGCGTCCGGTCCGCAGTTAGCCACGCTAACACTCACATGAGCCGTCTCCCCGGGGCGGTAGGAGTCAAAGTCAGTCCGCAGACGGTAAAGGAATAGACCCTGCACCAGGTGCTTCACTATGCGCACCAGGTCCGCGTCACTGCCTTTGACCTGCGGCCCGAACAGTGGCCGGTCCTCCACACCGAAGTAGGCCCACAGCGACCCGTCGTAGAATCCGCCGTAGTGCAACAGCAGCGCGCCGGCGGCCCCACGGAGCCTCCCGTATCTGTCCGTCGCGTCCAACAACGGCGTCCAGCGCGCAGCCCCGTAGCCCGTCACGCCCACGGTTGCCCAACCCTTCGCCGAGCCCTCTACCCTGACACTCCGCACAAGATTCTGTCCCGGCGACGGTGTCACAGCCGCCACACGCTTGAGCGGGAAGTGCGCGTCACACATGCCCATCTGGTAGGGCGCCAGTTGCAGCCCGTCACCCGGCTCGCCTGTACTGGTGTTCAGCGGCCGATAGGCCAAGCCGGTCACGTCCACCAGTTGCACTTGGTCGAACCAGGCATTCCCCTGCGCTTGGAATAGCCCCATCTTGATATAAAGGGCGTCAACACCCGGCTCGGTCTTGAAGGCATATTCTACCTCGTGCCAGTCGTTGTCGCCGCGGAGCTGTACGACATCTTTGGACTTAACCAGCTTGTCGCCCGCGTACTGATACACCGCCACGTAGGCGTAGTGAGCGCCGCGGATGCCCTCGGTGCGCACCTTGGCCCGGAAGACGTAGTCCCGCGCTGGCCGGGTAGGCAGCCAGGTGAACCACTTGCGCTCGCCCACTTCCTCATCCGGCCTGACCTCGACCGCCGCACAGACAGCGCCCTCAGGTGCCCCCTCGCGCACGAGCGTGCATAGCTCCGCGTGGTCTCGGCGCCACTTGCCGTCCATCTCTCGGCCGCCCACCGGTGCTTCGCCGACGGCCTCGAACCCACCGTCCGGCAGCAGGTTGTTGGGCCACCGGGACACCTCCTGCTGACGCGTCCGCCACCTCTCACGCCAGTCGACCCAGCGGCCGTTCTCGCGCTTCACCGGCTCGTTCATCGGGTAACCGCCAACGACCAGCAGCTTGCCCCCACTGGCGCAGAAGTCGATGAGCGCTGGTCGCACGTCCTCCGGATACATCGCGCCATAGGGCAGCGCCAGCACGGCGCTCTGGCCGGGACGCAGCCGATCAGCCAGTTGGTCCGTGCCCACCAGGTCGGTCTCGATCCCGGCCTGCCGGAGCACGTCCATAGCCCACTGCGGCGACAGTCCCCCAGCGGGCAGTGACAGGTCCGGCTCGTACCAGATCGTGACCTTACGCGCCAGGCTACCGGCCGTGGCCCACTCCTGCACAGCGTCCATTGTCTTGGCCTCCTCGCCCTCGACAAGCGTCCAGTTATCAAAGTACGCACGCCCATGCGCCTGGTAGAAGCCGAAATGCATTCGGAGCGTGGCGGTCTCGGGTTCCACGGCGAAGGTGTACGTGTAGCGTTGCCAGTCCCTCGGCTCTCGTATCTGGACGAAGTCGCGGAAGGCAACCAGCGACCCACCTTCGTCGTACTGGTAGATGGCGGCGAAGGCAAAACCTCCGGGCTCGTCGACTATCAGTTCCTCCACGCGGATATCGACCGCCGCACTCATGGTCTGCCAGTCCTTGCGCCGCCAGACTCCCTGCGCAGCCATACCGTCGGTCAGGAAAACGCACTGGTCCCCTGGGGCGCGCTCCACGAGCTTGGCCGTGGAAGGCAGAGTCCAGGAAGAGAGTGAGTCAAAGGAGCCGTTACGCGCGTAAGACACAGGTTGGGCGACTGCCCCGAGGAGAACTACTACGAAAAGCATTACGCTCCCTCCAAGAGTACTGTAGCCTGCCGGCGGGTTAGGAGCCGCTCCAGCAGCGACAATACTCTCTGTTGTCCGCAGGCGTGGACATTGAAGGCTTTGTTCGTTGCACTGTCAGGGAGACCTGCCTGTCACCACAGTCCCCGCCGCGCCTGCCCCTCCACAGCTCCACCAGCGCCGCTGAGATCCGCTCCGGTCTCCACGATTCCTGCCTCCACGGTCCCCGGGTAGCCGTATCTCTCCCTTAGGTCCAGCATGTAGCGGTAGTTCGCTAGGGGCACACCGCGAAAGATACAGTTGCTGGTGCAGTAGACATAAGCACCGCTGTCTACGCCGCCGTGGAGCAAGGCGTAGAAAGCTCCGTCGCGAATCTGGTCGAAGGCGCCGGCCTGTACATAGGCACAGTTCACGTTGCCTAGCAGGCATAGCTTCGGCCCGACGATCCGCCGCACCGCGGCGATGTCAACGCCCGCCATGGGGTCCAGCGAGTGTAGGCCGTCAATGCCCGTAGAGACCAACTGCTCCAGAATGGGCATGATATCCCCGTCGGTATGCTTGACCGCAAAGGCCCCGGCATTCTTGATCGCCCCTACCACCTGCCTGAGGAAGGGCGTGACGAACTTCGCAAATAGTGCTGGCGAGAAGAAGGGCCCATCGTTGAAGCAATAGTCGGCGCACATGAACACTACTTCCGCGCCAGCCTCAATCAGCGGCCTCACGGTGGCTATCGCACCATCAGCGTTGCGCTGCGCCTCCTCCAGTAGACCACCAGGGTCGTCCGCGATACGCATAGCGAATTCGACCATGTTGGCTCCCGACGGTATGGCGAAGGTGCCATCCGCGAAGGTCGACAGCATGTACGTATCGCCTGCCAGCTCGTGCACGTACCCGAAGCTCTCACACTGGTCCTCGGGCGCCAACCAGTGCAAGCCCGTGATGATATTCCACTTCAACCGTCGGGCCACCTCAACCCACAGCTCAGCGTTGCGCTTCAGTCTGTCCTGGCGCTGGACACCTCTGACGCCCTCCAGGTGTTCCCTTCTCAGCGCCGTGAGTCCCAGGTATTCCTCGGTGAGCTGGAACTCCAGCTCCATGTGTGGCACCAGGCCCTCGGGCCGTCCCCCGCGCAGGGCGATGATTGCAGCTTCCCTGGGTGTCATGGGCGCCTCACCCCTGGACCGAAGCCGTACCAGCGACTCTGTCCGGTCGCTGGCCTAGCCTAGCTGCTGGCGCACGTAGTTGAGACGTCCGCCGGCCAGCAGAACCGCCACCTGTTCGCCAGCCGCCTCCACCTTCGCCCGGAAGCGGGCACCGCTGCCTTCCACAACTACCTCCACCTCCTCCTCCCGCACGCCCTTGCGGAGATCAGAAATACGCAGGCGGTCGCCCTGCTTGATCTGGACGTAAGCCTCTTCATCGATGCGCAGCGGCACGATCCCGAAGTTGATCAGGTTCTGCCAGTGAATACGGGCGAAGCTTCGCGCCAGCACCGCCCGCACCCCCAGATACATGGGCGCTAGCGCTGCATGCTCCCGGCTCGACCCCTGGCCGTAGTTTTCGCCACCTACCACAAAGCCGCCGCCCTTGCCCACCGCCCGCTCCGCGAAGGTCGGATCGATCCGTGAGAACACGTACTCGGCTATCGCTGGGATGTTGCTGCGCAGTGACAAAATATGCGTGCCCGCTGGCATGATGTCGTCAGTGGTGATATTGTCGCCAAGCCGCAGAAGGACCTCGCCGACCAAGTCTTGTTCTATCTCACCACGCATGGGCAGCGGGGCTATGGTCGGCCCACGCTGCACTTCCACCCGGCGCGCCTGCTCCTCCGGCAGCGGCGGTATGATCATGTTGTCATTAATTTCGATGCGCTCGGGCAGGTTGATCGCCGGCGGATCGCCCATGTCTCGAGGAGGTAGGAATTCGCCCGCCACAGCCGCCCAGGCACCGACAGCTGGGCTTGCGAGATAGATACCGGCGTCGGGCGTCCCCGAGCGACCTTCGAAGTTGCGATTGAAGGAACGCACTGACGTGGCGCCCGAGGGCGGCGCCTGACCCACGCCTATGCATGGACCACAGGCTGGCTCGAGAATCCGCGCTCCGGCTGCCAAAAAGACTTCCAGCAGCCCTAGTCTTGACGCCTCCAACATCACCTGCCGCGAGCCGGGAGCTATTACCAGCGACACCTCGGGGTGCACCCGGCGCCCGCGCAGGATTTCCGCCACCACCATCAGGTCAGCCAGCGACGAGTTGGTGCAGGAACCCATGCACACCTGGTCGACCTTGCGCCCGGCCAGCTCCGCCACTGGCACAACCCTGTCCGGCATGTGCGGCTGGGCCACTAGGGGCTCCAAGGTCGAAAGGTCCACTTCGATTACGTCAGCATACTCGGCGTCGTCCTCTGCCGCCAGCGGCCTCCACGTCTCTGCCCGCTGCTGCAAGGCCAGGAACTCCCGCGTCCGCTCGTCACTGGGGAATAGAGAAGAAGTCGTCCCGACCTCAGCGCCCATGTTAGTGATGGTGGCTCGCTCGGGCACTGACAGTGTCGCCACGCCTGGACCGAAATACTCTAGGAGCTTGCCCACCCCGCCCTTCACGGTGAGACGCCGTAGCAGCTCCAAGATGACATCCTTCGCTGACGCCCAGCCCGCTAGCGCTCCAATCAACCTCACGCCCACTACCGACGGGCAGCGGAACTCATAGGGCAAGCCAGCCATCGCTATCGCCACGTCCAAGCCTCCAGCACCTATCCCCAGCATGCCCAAACCACCCGCCGTCGGCGTATGGCTGTCCGAACCCAGTAGCGTCTGGCCCGGCACGCCGAAGCGCTCCAGATGCACCTGGTGGCAGATGCCGTTGCCCGGACGCGAGAAATAAAGACCATAGCGGGCCGCCACGCTCTGAAGGTAGCGGTGGTCGTTAGCGTTCTCAGGACCGTTCTGTAACGTGTTGTGATCTACGTAGCTGACCGATAGCTCAGTCTTCACGCGGTCCAGCCCCAAGGCCTCGAACTGCAGATAGGCCATGGTGCCCGTCGCGTCCTGGGTCAGAGTCTGGTCGATCCGCAGCTTAATCTGCTCGCCCGGCGCCAGTGCTCCCTGCACTAAATGGTCTGATAGAATCCGACCGGCCAATGTACCTCGCACGACGATTCCCTCCAGGGACTCGGGTCGCAACCGTGCGGGCTATTGTACACTGCGCGACGCGTCTACGGAACGCGACCGCGCCAGTCCCGGCCGAGTCGGCACCGCTGCGCCAGGGAACCTTGCCAGGATTCACGGCACGGACTTGACGGAAGTCGTACCGTCGGAGCGCACGACCACAACGTGGGTCACAACTGTTTTGGTACGGCGCAGCTTGTCGGGCTCGAAGGGGTCTAGCTCGTATTCGGTCTCATACTTGTAAGGGACGGCAGCCACCACAGGCTTCTCCGTCAGGAGGGTAACAACCGCTGGCTCCTCCTTGTCAACAGCCGCTGGCTCCTGCGCCAGGGCTGCCACAGCCAACACTACCGCCAACGCTAGAGCGCCCCAAACCCACGGGGATGCTGAGGGCACAGTCCTTCCTCCTTATGCGATAACTAACTCAGTGAGTTAGGACACTCCGCACACCCAGTAGTTCCCAGGAATTACGTCAGAGGTGAAATCCCCGCGCCAACCTCACAACACAGGACGGGGGGTTCCTGTGTCCCGTTGGAGCAAGGGAATCGCCTGCTCCACAACACCTCGGGCCTTCTGTCAGGGCAACCTTGAAAGGAGTTCCAGAAGGTCGGCGACAGCACTATGCGGATCCGAGCCATCCTCAATCGCCCTGCGGAGACGTTGAGTCATCGAGCAGAGGGCCAGCAGCGTCGCCACCCGCTTAGTCGCGGAAATCACTGCGCTCAACTGCGGCAATATATCCTCACACTCCCTGCCCTCCTCGATCATCCGCTGCAAGCCACGCACCTGTCCCTCAATGCGCCTCAGACGATCCACAAGCGCGCGCTGTTGGTCCTTTTCTTGGCTGAGAGGGTCCTCCATGTCGGTGCCATCCTTCCCTTCTGCGACTCGTCCTGGCTCTTCCGGACACTGCCATACTCTTTCCAGTATGGTCCCCAGTGCCCCGGGCGGACCGAACCGCGCCAGAGTCGTTCCGTCTCGCGTCCCTATAGGCCCAATGGACACGACCGCCCCACTCACCTGAACTCTTCCCGACCTCGAGGACCTCCGGCCCGATCTTCTTCCTGCCGCCGGTGCTCTGTAGCTCTCCGCTTCCTTTCCGCCCACTGCCTGGCTGCTCAACGGCTCTGGAGCACCCCTAGGCGAGGGCCTCATGCCGAATACACTGAGTATTCTGCACCTTGGAGTCCCGCGCCTTTACCCGTGTGTCGATGTTACCACAAACAGCTGCTATCAGTCAATTTCGAACGAGTAGACATACAAGACTTGGTAATCGAGAGTATCTTTGGACATGGTTCTCGCAAGGTCGCCGTCGATGCGACAGCCCCAGGCGGACAGAGAATCAATGAAATCGGGCTTTTCCTGGGCGCAAAGAGGCACTCGCTTCTAGACCTTAAACGCAGCGCGCCATATCTGCTCGCACTCACCCTTACTGAGCACCTACGGCACCCGACAAAAGTTTCACAACCTACTTCCCTCAGGCATGGTCTTCAGGGCTTCGGGCAGACTCCCGTCGGTACATCCCTGCAAGGCAGCAACCCCGACGCAAGGGCGCCGGGGTTGTCATAACCAAGTCAGTTGCCAGCCCTCTAATAAGCCGGGGGCGATCAAAGGCAGCTCGGCTCAGTCGACAGGTACCCGTGGTGGCAGAAGTGGTCGGAACAGATCAGGACAGCCTGGGGAGCGCTGCGCGTAGGGCACGGTCAGCTCCTTCGCGCTGTCCCAGAGGAACAGACTCCCACATCGCTGGCACTCCAGGCTTCCTTGCCCGCGAGTTCAGGCTCGGCCTTCAGGCCGGTCTCTTCGCCGTGGTCCTTAAGTTCCTGAATGGTCCAGTCCTCGCGGATGATACGCACGGCCTCCAGGGCATCGGGCGCCCCCGGGTCTCGGCACTCCCGCTCCTCGGGATGAGGAGGTACTTGGCGCAGACCACGCATAGGACTATCTGGCCAGAACCACCCTCGCTACCCCAGACCTTGAGCCACACTTCGCCATCGATGACGCCCCCGATCTGCGCACACCGCAGGTGTACTCCCGTCCACGCGTACTCGATGGGCCCTTGCTCGCTAAAGCCTGCAAAGTGTCTCACGCGAGGCTCGTAAGCGTTCGTGAATCCCCACGCCCGTCGCCACGGCCGCCAGCCCAACCGCCAGGATTCTCCCATAACGTCTCATGAGCTGCGCCTCCAAGCATCACAAGTCACCCCACGGCGACCGATCCCTGCCGTCGCCAGGCAAGTCTTTAACATCAGGGCCCCTGCCACCCTACCTGTCTCTTTTGGCGCCTTCACAGCATCGCACCCGTCTATATCTTACTTGCTGTGAAGATCGCTCTCCTTGTCAGGCACCTTCTGCCGTTGACCGCCGGCCCCTCTCTGGCTCGAGGACCTCTACGACAAGGGAGCCTTACTGCGAGACCACAGTCACGATGGCTTCCAAAGAACCTTGCTGGCCGTCAAAGGCTTGCGCATGAATCTCGTATCGTAGCGGAACGTCGGGTCCGCGAAAGACCCTAGGTGTGGATATGACAACCGAGTAATGGCCTTGTTCGTTGGCTAGGCGTCTGTGGCCTGGGATCTTCTTGAGCAACTCGCCCGTCACGCCGTTGTAGACCTCTGTCCACACGACCACCAGTTGACCGGGCTTGGCGGTACCCGTGACCGTGGCGCTTGGACCGACAGCCTCGCCGTTGCGTGGGCTGAGGATCGTCGGAGCGCCACCGAAGGCGGAGACCGCAGCTGTTGCGGCCCCTGTGAGCGCCGCCTCGACCTGAGAGACGTCCGCGGCTTCGTAGTAGCTCCCCCCACCGATCGCTGCCACAGATTGCAGATAGGCGATGGCGTCCGCATCCCCCTTCACGTCCAACCCCACAGCGTTTATCTGTATAGGCAACGGATTCTGCGCCATAGCCTGCTGCGCCTCGGTCAGGGCTGACTGGACGGTCTCGTTCGGACCGGATAGCTCGGTCCTCGCCCATGCCGCCGTTACCAGGCCCACGGCAGCAAGCAAAATGAGAACACTCGGCCAAACCTTCTTCATCTACACATGCCCTCCGTTCCGCGACTCTATCCGGTTCACGGCTGTCCTCGGTCTCAGGCTTGCCCACCGGTCGTTGCCTGAGCCCGGGGGTTCTCGCCTCCGCTACCTCGGCTGGGTCCCAGCCGCACCACTCGGAGCCACGGACCGCACAATGGTCCTCAGCCCTGCCATGGCTTCCTCGCGAGAGACCGAGTTGCGTTCGCTACAGTTGTCCTGACCGTCGCAGAGAATCACCAAGCGCCCGGCCTTCCCGTGAGCCTTTCGGCTTAGGTAAGACAGCGCTTTGTACATCGAAAAGGTCAGCGGTGTATCCCCCGACGTGCTCAGACTGTTGGCCGCGCCGACGACCGCCTGGGTGTCCTGGGTGAAACCAATCTCTTCCCAGAAGCTGCATCCGCCAAAGCCCAGCACCGCCCACTCCGTCTTGCCGTCGTTGGTACGCTGCACTGAACTTGCGACAGCCCTCTTGGCTGCTTCTATCTTCTCACCATCCATACTGCCGCTGCAGTCGACCAGAAATGCGATCGACAGCTCCACCGGCCCAGCCGGCGTTACAGCTCCCTGTTGGTCTACGCTGAGCTGACCTCCCTGATCCGAAGGCTTCGGCTGATCTTGTGGCTTAGGCAGGGCGACGCCGTTCCGCTTGGCCCAATCTTCGATGGCCGTGGCCTTCACTCCGCGCTTTGACAGCTCCTCATAGGTCTCGACCATGTACTGGTGAACTTGGCCCCGGAAGGCGGAATCATAGATATAACGCGCCCTGAAGCCCTCAGGATCGTCCAAGAAACGCCACAGATCATAGTCGTGTTTTCTGTTCACCGCATCGAAGGCATCTCTTGCATTGCCCATCAGCGGTTTGCGCATTTGCTCCCACAGACCCAGCACGTCGACGGCGGAGGCCTGGTGTTCGTCGATAGCGTCCTTGAGCCCTGCTAGGCCAACCAGGAGATCGGGGTTGGTGTGGCCCTTCACTAGCGCTCGGTCACGGTAGATCTGCTCCAAGGCTGCGGCCGGCTGGTCCACCTTTTGCCACTTCTGCGTGTCAGGATTCCAGACGAGGCACCAACCCGGGTCCTGCCCGATGGGCGCGTACACGTAGGGCACCCGGCAGGGCGCGTAAGTGTAGGCGTCCGCCAAGTCCTTGCCGTACTGCTTGACCAACTCCTGGTAGAGAGGGTTATCCATGCCACCGTAAGTGCCAGCGCCGAACATGTTCTGGTTGCGGTTCTGGTCGATGGTCTTGGCGATCTGGTCCGTGGCGTCCAAGATGCCCTGGGTGATCTGACCATAGGCCTTCAGGGCGTCACCGACCAGGGGTATGGGTACCTTGTCGCCATACTCATTCATGAGCCACGCGGCCACATGGAGCGCGGCCGCACTCTGCCCGCCGCGGCGGGCGCGGGCATCGTCGGCAAGCTGCTTGAGGTCCCACGCGGCGGTTATCACCTCGCCGACCTTCCCCGCGTGGTCCTGGAACAGTCTGAGGGGTTTGGATTGCTCCTCTAGGGATTCTCGCACCTGGCGCACATTGTCAAGCACGCCGCTCAATTCGTCGCCTTTGAGGTTCTTGCGCGCCCACTCCTCAAAGCTCTCGAGCTCTTGTTGGGCCTTGTCGATCTTGTCCACCGTCTCGGACACGGAGTCAATCACGGCCTTGAACTCGTCCTTGCTCTGCTCAGCCGCCTGTTCCCACCACTCTTCGGCTTGGATCCGGCCACCGGTGAACAAGGGAAGTATCAGCAAGAGGATGACTGCTCCGACCAGCTTGTACAGGTCGCGACCCACGTTGCGTCAGCTCCTTTCGGAGGCACTTGCGCATCCTCGTTAGCATGGTAATACAACCGCCGGGGACGGGACAAGAATAGAGTCGGAGCTCATCGGCTACTTCAAACACCGAACCGAAAGGAGTAGATCTTCGCTGCTCGGGCCTGGATTCGCAGGCGCACTGGCCTTTGCGCCAGCGGCTCGAGGTCGTCGCCCTTCCAGGTAACCACCGCGGCCAAGTGGTTGCCATAGAGCGACTTACAATCCTCCACCCCGAAGCCCTCGATTGGAGTGCCGTCGGGACTCTCCAGCCCCACGCGCACCACGCCCCCGGCGCTGGCGTCACAGTTCAGTGTCAGGCGACCGCCCTCGAAGGCCAGAGGCTTTGTGATCAGTTCTCCACCGCCCATGTCTACGGCCCAACCCGCGAACCGATCGCGGAGCCAGCGCACGCGGCCGACTCGCGCGGTTACTTGCCCAGGGTAGGAGGCTCCGTGGGGCATGTCATATCCCCCGTAGTACATCCAGACTTCGTCACCAACAACCGCCTGACCGGCAAACATGTAAATCTGTTGCGCATCGAAGCTGCCGGCGTGCCCCAAGGTAACTACCGGCTCACGAGCTTCACGCCGCCAGGTGACCCCGTCGCGGCTGGTGGCGAGTTGCACATCCAGGAAGTCCGGGTCATGGTAGAAGGCGCTGATGAACATCATGTAGGCTCGGTCGGCTAGGGGGTAGAGCCGGGCCGCCGAGTTGTACAGGTCCATGTCGCTCGGGTCGCGGTCGTCGGGTCCCAGAATCAGCCGCGGTCGAGGGAAATCGAGGAAGTCGGCGCTCTCGGTGTAGCCAATGCCCCGCAGGCCATAGTCGTCGCGCCCCAGGAGCCGGTCGTCCTCGTACCGCAGCGCCCCCGTCCAGTAGCGCACGTACAGCCGGTACCTGGCCACCACCGGGTCCCAGAAGGCCACGTTCATCGTGTCAGTGTACCAGGGCGTTATCCGGTTGGCGGCGTGGCGCCAGTGCAGCCCGTCAGGCGACACCGCGCCGGAGATATGCAGGTAGGGGGTGTCTCCTATGGGCCCGCCACCGCCATATACCAGCTTGTACCGCTCCTCCGGCCCGCCCGCCGGGGCGTGGAACACGGTCCCGGCGTGGTAGCCTTTGGGCGCCACAAAACAGATGTTGTTGTCCCTGCCTCCGGCGTACTCGTAGAGACCCAACTCCGGGCGCACGAACCGTAGCCCGTCCGTGCTCACCGCGTAGCACAGCCTCCATACGTCATCCTCGCCGACGGCGTCGTACCACAGGCGAATCACGCCCGCCTCCTGGATCACGGATCCCCACGCCCATATGCCCCGGGCTTCCCAGGGGCGCTCGGGCTCAAGGACCACACCGTCCTTCACGCCCGGAGTCGTCTCGAGCACGAAGCCCTCCGACTCTGCCACGAGTTCGTCGTCGAACAGCAACTGATTCGCACTGCCGACCTCGATAGGCGCCAACAGACTCACCATCCTGGGGGAGTAAGGAATCCCTAAGCGGTCACTAGGCTGGGTTTCGTGCTGCGAAGAAGCGCTCCTTCACCAGGCCGCGAGGGCAGGAGGACGCCCGGTGGACGCGAAGTCTGCAGCCCAGGGAGGAAGCCCATGCGCATAGCGATTGCCGGTCTCAAGGGACATCAGGGCGTGGTAGTGGAGGGCATCGCTAGGGTGCCCGGCGCCCAGATTGTGGCTGCCTCGGACGATGAGCCGGGCAAGGCGGAAGCTCTTGCCGGGCTGTCCTGCGCTGCGCCCGACCTGCGCACCTACCAGGACTGGCGGCAGATGCTGGACGAGGTGGAGATTGACATCCTCGTGGAGGCGGGAGTGGACAGCGAGCGTGCCGATGTTATTTGCGCGGCCCTGGACCGCCGCCTACACGTTCTGGCGGAGAAGCCGCTGGCCTGGAACCTTGAGGGGCTGAAACGTGTCCGGGATGCCTTGGAAGGTTCGCGTGCCTGTCTATCCATGCTCTTGACCATGCGCTACGATCCCCTCTACCGTGCTGTGCGAAGGGCAGTACAGAGCGGGCGTGTGGGCCGCGTGTGCCTAGCGTCGATGCAGAAGTCCTACCGACTGGGCCAGCGCCCGGCCTGGCAGCGTGACCGGCGCACCTTTTCGGGCATCATTCCTTTCATCGGCATCCACGCGCTGGACCTGATCGTCTGGACCACCGGCCTCAAGCCCGTGTCAGGCTTCGCATACCAAGGGAACACTGGCCATCCAGAGATAGGGCACATGGAGGACAACGCCGTCGTCGCGTTGGAGCTTGAGGGCGGCGCGCATGGGGACCTTCGCCTAGATTACTGTCGGCCTGCCCTGGCGCCTACTCACGGCGACGATCGCCTACGCGTTGCAGGCTCGGAGGGTGTGGTGGAGGCCTTTGGCGCGGAGGGCCGCGTAACACTGCTCACGAACGACGAGGAGCCCCAGGAATTGGCTCCCCAGACCGCCCCGGACCTATTCGTAGAGTTCGTGGAAGCTGCAAATAGTGGTGGAGAGGCCCCGATACCGGCTGGCGAGTGCCTGGCTGTCACGGAATGGACGCTTAGGCTGCGCGAGTGTGCTAAATCTGGCGAGGTGGCAAGGTTCTGAGGCCGAGCCGGCGAACTCCTGCGCTCCGACGCAGATATTGCTGCGCAGGCAAGAATCGCTCAGTCTCTGAAGACACAAGTGCCCGGCGCAGATACCCTTTCGCTGGCAAATGGTGCTTTGAACAGGAGGCAAAAACATGAAGTGGTCACTTCACCCAGTGATTCTCGGCCAACCTCTCAGCCTTGAGCAGCAGTTGGGCATTGCCCGGGAGGCAGGCTATGACGGCCTGGACATAGGCGTGGATGCCGTGGCCAAACTCATCGATGAGCGCGGACTGGACGCCGTGCGCGGTCTATTTCGGGAGTACGGCGTTGCGCCCGGGGGATGCGGACTGCCGGTCGACTGTATGGGGCCCGAGGATCAGTTCCAAGCCCACCTGAAGGGCCTGCCAGCGCTGGCGAAGGTCATGGCCGACATCGACTGCCCCCGGACTTTTACGTACTTTAGGCCTTCCACTGCAGGTGATCCAGCCGAATACCGGGCTTTCCTGATCCGGCGCTTCAAGGCGGTCGGCGAGGTACTGGCGGATTACGGCGTTCGCCTGGGGCTCGAGTGGCTAGGTCCGCGCCATATTCGCGCCAGCGGTACACCCGTCATATGGAAGATGGGCCAAACGCTCGACATGATTGCGGACATAGGCTTGGACAACGTGGGCATACTGTTTGATGTATGGCATTGGTTCAACGCCGAGGACACGCTGGGGGAGCTTCGAGCCCTGCGGCCGGAGCAAATAGTGCACTGTCATTTCAACGACGCGCCCGACAAGCCCTTAGACGAGCAACTCGACAGCCAGCGAGAAGTGCCAGGCAAGGGCATTATCCCGCTGGTGGAAGTGCTGCGGGCGCTGCGCGATATCGGCTACGCGGACTATATGGCGGTGGAGATTTTCAATGAGGGTCTCAAGGCGATGCCGCCAATAGAGTCTGCACTGCTGGTCAAGCAGGCATGCGATAGGCTGATGGCCCAAGTCTAGGCCCGGGCGCGCGCTGGTCCGGGCCCGGACGGTATGGCCGCCGGGTCTGGACACCGAGACGTATGAACCGAGCGCACCCCGTGGGTCCAAGGAGGTACGACCGATGGCTGCAAAGTGCGCCGTGATACTTGATTGCGGTTCGACGAACATCACCGTGATGGCGGTGTCGCCGACAGGCGAGATTCTGGCGAGCGCATCCAGAGCCAATGAGATGGCCTCGGACCCCCAGGGCCAGCCGGGCTGGCTCATTTGGGACATGGAAGCTTTCTGGGAACGGATCTGCGCAGCCTCCAGAGAGATGCTCGCCAGGCTTCAGGGCCACGAGCCTGCTTCTGTGGCCGTGACTACCTGGGGTGCCGATGGTGCACCGGTTCGTGCCGACGGCAGCCTCACACACGCGCCCATCGCCTGGGCCTGCCCGCGCACCGAGCCTCTGGCAGCCGACTTCGCTAGTCTCATGGACCCTTGGCAGGCCTATAGGGAGACAGGCTACTTGGTTATCCCCTTCAACACTCTGCTCAAACTCATATGGCTTAGACAGAACGCGCCCGGGCCCCTCGACGATGCCGCCTGCTGGATGATGATGGCGGGCTTGCTCAACCACCGGCTGTGTGGCGAAATGTCGCTCGACGCCACTGGCGCGGGGACTACTATGGCCGTCAACTCAGGTGCCCGCACCTGGTCGCCCAGGATGCTAAGCCTGGCCGAAGTCACGCCCGACTTCTTCCCGCGCTGGTGCGAACCCGGTGAAGTCGTCGGTGAGCTGACGTCGGCGGCTGCGGCAAATACGGGACTGCCTGCGGGCATACCAGTAGTGGCGGCGGGGCACGACACTCAATTCGCCGTCGTCGGCGCCTGCGCCCGCGAAGGCGAGGCCATTCTCAGTAGTGGCACCTGGGAAATCTTGATGCTGCGCGACCCCAACTACCGAGCAAACCAGGTCGGCTACAAGGAGGGCGTGCTCATCGAGCTAGATGCCCAGCCTGGCCTGTGGAACCCGCAGCTTCTCATGATGGCCTCGGGGGTGCTCGAGTGGCTGCGCGACATGATCTACCCGGAGCTGGCAGACCGTCCCGATGCCTACGAGGTGATGGTGAATGAGGCTAGGCAGGTACCGCCGGGCAGCAACGGTGTGATCGTCCTGCCCAGCTTCGAACCGAGTACCGGCCCGAACAAGAAGTATGCGACGTCCGGCACTCTGCTCGGGCTGGAGCTTGCGACGACGCGTGGGCATCTCTACCGAGCGGCGCTGGAGGGACTGAGCTGCCAGCTTCGCCAGGCCGCCGAGGTGCTTCACGAGGCGACAGGCTACAACATCTGGGCCCTGCGGGTGGTCGGGGGCGGATCCAAGAATCCGCTGTGGAACCAGATTCGCGCCGACGTGACGGGTCTGCCAATTGTCACCACGGCGCAGAAGGAAGCCACGGTGGTGGGAGCAGCTGCCTTCGCCTTCGTAGGCGCGGGCTTTTACGACACGATTGTAGAGGCTCAAGAAGCCATGCGCGCGGCCGAGGAGGTCATCGAGCCGTCCACCGATCGGAGTGTGTACGACGAGGTGTATGAGCGCTACATGATGGCGCCGCCTGCCCTGGCCGAGTTCTACAGCCGTGCCTGAGAGGGC
Source organism: Armatimonadota bacterium (assembly GCA_029777735.1). Classification (GTDB taxonomy): domain Bacteria; phylum Armatimonadota; class Zipacnadia; order Zipacnadales; family FEN-943; genus JAKORR01. The sequence continues at coordinate 16,195 of JAKORR010000476.1, forward strand.
CAGGTGGCGGCACGGACGTGTGTCATCTACGGCGCGTGGCTTGGCCAGGCGCGGATGAGGATCTTCCCCCCTCCTGGGGTAACTTACTCACCTTGTGGTGTCAGGAAGGTTGTGGGAGGAGGTTGGGGTCAAGGGTGGAGCCGAGGGCGCGAGTGTACAGTTTCCGCAGGATAGAGTTGGCCAAAGGGCCGAGGCAGCTGGTGGTCGTCGCTGCCGCGCAGGAAGGAGCCCGCGCAAGGTGACAGGTTTCCCGTGGAAGTGGGCCACGATTCTACCCTGGAGCCTATCTGGGCGTCGGCTGCTTTGTGATTCCTGCTCTGGGCCCTCACCACTGCCTCCTGGCGGCCAAAGATTCATCCTGCGAGAATCGAACACTCCTGAGGTCCGTACTTTTCGACAATCTCGGGCCGGGAATGTACTCTGCCACCGGGTACGCTGGCGGGGCGAGCAATATCCTGTGTCCTGTTCTACACAGGCCGGAATGCCGCAGGAGGAGTGGACGTGAGCTGGCGTGCAAACGCTTCTGTTGTACTCGCGATCGCGGCGTGCGGGTATGCATCCGCGACGGACCTCGGCCTGATTGCGGAGCCCTACCTGCGTGGTGGCCTGTGTACGGACCCGGTAGTACCCGCCGAGAAAGACCTCGTCACCATCCTTCTGCGCCCCACCGTTGATGGCACCATTGCAGGTCCGGTTCCCGCCCGGGTCACGATAACTGCAGGGGACGGGAGGGCACGCCAGTTTGATCTTCAGCTAACTGCCACTGAGGATGGTGGTCTGGCAGGCTCTGTGGAGTGGAAGGCGTGGAAGAACGGTCTTTACAGCGTCAGCGCGGTCCTCGATCCCGAGAATGCCATCGAGGAAGATGACGAGACTAACAACGCCGCGGAGCTGACGTTGCCGGTGGTTGTGGAGGGCCGCAAGCCTCACTTCGTGTGGTACGGGGAGGTTGAGACCGCGCGCTGGACGACCTGCGTGACGTCGGCGCAGGATGAGGAGCAGCGCAGGCGGCTGGCCGAGCACGGCGTCATCCCCCTGCACTGGGAGTACGGCGGGATGAGCTGGAACTATTACGATAAGGAGCTTGCCGAGACTGACTGCGAGGCCTGCCTGGCGGAGATCGAGGAGACGTTCTATGAGAAGTTCATCAGGGAGCTTCCCCCCTACTCCCGGGGTCCGGGGATCGACGAGTGTGGCGGCTACCCTGGCACCTTCACGGAGCAGCGCTCCATCGCGTCGATGAAGGCGCTGGCACGCGCGCGGCAGGAGCGGCCGGATCGTTTCTTCGCCGTGTGGCACGGCGGAGGGCTCCGGGAGGGTCTGGCGCAGTACTACCGGATGGCCGCCAATCTCGTGCTGCTGGAAGCCTACGTCTTCCGCGCCATCCCCCAGGAGCTGAAGGTTGACGACATCTACGCCGCGATCCACGACCGCGCAGGAGAGCTCCTCCACTCGGCGGACATGATTACCCCTGCCTATGGCAATGACTGCTACACGCTGATGGCGCTGGACACCTCAGAGCGCCCTGACCTGATCGACCCCGGCGAACTGGAGGCGGTTGTGCGCTTCATCCGCCAAGTATTCCCGGAGATGCGCGGAATAGCCTGGTTCAACGGCGGCTACGGCGGCTACGGGCTAAAGAGGAGTCCGGAGACCGACCGGCTGCACGAGCGCGTGCTCGCCACGGCCGATCGGTTGTGTATGGACTACTGGATTCGCCCCTGCCTTACGCTCCTGCCACACAGCGTGTGGGTGCGGGGCAACGCACAGGAGTGCACCGTTATCGCGGCGGTGAGCAACATCGGCGGCATTGACGCGGGCCCGGTGACCGTAGAGATCGCGCTTGATGGTAAACCGCTGGCGCGGCGGACTGTGGATGGTGTTCCCGCCGGGCCCAGCCGGATCCAGAATCGAACTCTGGTGACGCTCCCTGTCCAAGTGCAACCGGGGTACCACGTCTTCGAGGCGCGGATTGTTGACGCCGGCGGGGCGGTAGTTCTGGACCCGGCACGGACGTGTGCGCGAGTGCTGGGGGAATGACATGGACAACATGGGGAAGAGGAGCAGCACGTAACGGCTAGCGAGCCGGAGGCATACTGCATTTAGGAGGTGGAAGGCAATGCGACGCAATGCGTTCACTCTCATCGAGTTGCTGGTGGTCATCGCGATCATCGCGATCCTGGCTGCCATCCTGTTCCCGGTGTTCGCGCGAGCCCGGGAGAAGGCGCGCCAGGCCTCCTGCAGCTCCAACATCAAGCAGATCACGACGGCGTGCATCATGTACTTCGGAGACCATGATGACGAGTTGCCCCCCAACCGCTTTGACTGGACGTGGATGGTGGGGCAGGGCTACATCAAGAACGAGCAGATCCTGCAGTGTCCCTCGCGCAAGCCGTTTGTGAACGCGGGCGGCATCACGCTCAACCAGGTCGGGTACGGGGTCTACTTCTGCGACTACCATAGGACATTCGGGGGCAGCAAGTGCCAGACCATGAGCTACGCCAGCATCCAGTACCCCGCTGAGAAGTGGCTGCTGATGGACGCCGAGCGCTCCTCCGCGACCAGATGCTGGATGGGATGTGACACCCAGGCTCCGGAGCACCGTGGCTGGACGGCGTGGCCGCACAACGATGGCTTCAACGCGTCGTTCTACGATGGCCACGCGAAGTGGTTCAAGTCGGATATACTCGCGGGCGGCGACACAACGAAGACACACTGGTGGGACTGGGGCAGCGAGGCCCGCTGCACTCAGTTCAAGTAGGCTGTCCGGACACGGCTCCATGGGGAGATGTGGCTGTCCGCGGGGCTGATGCACCGCGGGGGGACAATGGATAGACGTAGCTACTCGCCTTACGGGGTCAGGGAGGTTGGGGGAGGAGGTTGGGGTCAAGGGTGGAGCCAAGGGCCTGGATGAGGGTGCCCAAGGCATCGGGCCCCCGTTTGTGCGCTGTTTGTAGCACCGTCGCTACCATGGCGTAGGCCTCCGCGCCCGAGGTGGAGCGGAAGACCACCCAGAAGATCACTTGGACGCCCCGCGCCGCCTAGTCGGCCAACAGCCGTGCCCGAACCTCTCGGGCGTCCACCTCGTGGGGCTTTAGGCCCGCCGCCACCGCCAGGGCCGCTGCAGTGCCTGCCGCCTGTCCAGTAAACATGCACGTAGGCATCACGCGCAAGGAGGCCAAGGCGCTGCGGTCAGCCGATATGCAGCGGCCTGCGACGAGCATCCCCTGGACACTTTCGGGCACTAAGCAACGGTAAGGAATCTCATACCAGTCGCCCGGGGGCGGACTGTTCCGCCGCTTGAAGGCCAAGTCGTAGGGGATGCTGCGACCCGGCGGAGAGTCGTGGAAGTCGATGAAGAAGCAGGCCCGCGCCACACCGTCCTCGAACTTGCGGCCCGCCAGCACATCCTCGCGCGTCAGCTCATATAGCCCAACAACACGTCGCGACTCTCGGGTGCCGAGGACATCCCAGAAGCGGGAGATCTCACACTTCTCGTAGCCGGGCAGGTTCCCACGGCAGAACTCGACGACCTCGAGGGCGATGACCTGGCACTCTGCCACGGTGGCGCTGACGGCCAGCGGGTCCGAGGCGTCCACGCCCTCAATTTCCCAGTAGTTCAATATCAGGCAGCCTTCCGGTGGATGGTAGGGAAAAACCTCGGGCCTGGGACGGAAGGCACCGTGGGGAGCATGAAGCTCGCCTCGGCGATGGGCTTCGCGAAGTAGGCCTACAACCCGTTCATCGGGCAGGGCCTCGCGCTGCGCTTTCTCGAGGTCCACGCCGCCAAGGGAGAACATGAAATTGACGTGCATCAGCCGGCCGTCCTCGGGGTCGCCCTTGAGAAACCTCGCCCCGGCGCTCGCAGCCACATCGGCGTCCGCTGTACAGTCGATGACGACGCGCAAACAAGCCAGCGACAAACCGCCCTTGTTCGCCAGCACCACGCTCCGCACGCTGCCGCTGTCCACCAAGGCCCGCGCGGCCACAGTGCCAAAAAGAACCTCGGCACCTGCCTCCAAGACCATTTTCAGCGCCACGGCCTTGACTGTCTCGCCGTGCAGCGTCACGCGGCCTTTTTCCCATAGGTAGCCCTGCGGGTCAAAACGCCTGGAGGCCTTGCCCAGTTTTCCGACACGCGCCTCCAGTTCATCAAAGATAGCGCCACCCGGCGTGTCGCACCAGCAATTGATACCCGTGGCGGTACTCATTCCACCCACGTAGAAGGCGCGCTCCACAAGCAAGACCTTGGCTCCGCCGCGCGCAGCCGCGATGGCGGCTCCAAGCCCCGCCGGGCCAGCTCCACAGACGATCACGTCATATTCACCCACTGAGGGTAGTTCGGTGGACAGCAGCGAATCGAGGGCAGCTTTACTCACAGGGGTCACCTCCGGCGAGTCCTCAAGCGGGGTTCTGAGCCAGCTTCCGCAAGGCCTCGGCGATCTGCGGAATCAGCGGTGGACACCCAACCAAGTGCTCGGTATCGCCCCAGCAGGCACAGGTGCAGTTGCCTAGGGCCAAGTCCACCGCCTCCGGGGCCTTGCCGATGGCAACTGTGCCCGTGAGGCGCTCAGCCAGTCCCTCACCCGCCAGGTCTCGCAGGGCTGTGAACAGGTTCATCAGGCACCCACTGCAGGCCAACTCGGCCGATATCCTGAGGTTGGGATAGGCCCTCTCTGCCGCCTCGTAGGGGTGTTGAAACTGCCGTCGCAGGCGCTGGAGGTGCCGCAGGGAGCATCCGGTGAGGGCCGCCACGTCGTCGTCGCTTCTCGGCAGCGTGCCGCAGCCCAGCTTCTCAGCCTCGCGTAGGTAGCGCACCGTCGCCGGGTCAAAACCCATCAGCCAGTTTGCGACCACGTCGGCGTGGAAGGTACTCTGGCTCGCCACGACCACGCCCATATCCACAGGCGTCGCGTTGCTGGGGCCCATGCCCTCATAGGCGACGAATCCATCGATGATGTTCACCGTGGGCCGCACCAACCACCCTATCGCTGCTAGGGCCAAATGCAGGTCTCTACTGTGTAGATCGCGCTTGTCCCGCGGTCGTAGGAAACCCTTCAGGTTTTTCATGGCCAGGGTGGTAAGCGTGTTAAAGTGGGTTTTCATGACGGGCACGGACACTACCGCGTCCGCCCAGCGCACCCACTTAGTTATGCCCAGGGTCTGGGGCAGCGCCTCTAGGTTGGGCACTATTTCGTCGTAGTCCGAGTCGTGGAAGCTGACCAAGCTCACCTTCATCTCGTCGCAGAGCCGGACTAGGCCGATACGCTCAAAGTAAGGAAAGGCATCGTCCATGCCGTAGTAAGGTCCGTCGCCGACAACGATCTGGCTGGCGCCCATGCGGCTGGCCCAGTGCACCACGGCCTTGATCACCTCCATGGACGTAAAGCCGTCGCCGCCGTGGAGATTGGGCTTCACCAGAACCTTCGCGGCCAGCCCGATGCAGCCATCGCAATCGGCCATTGCCATGGCCTGGTGCACAGCCTCGTCCACGCCGTTCCGAGTCAACGCCACACCCACGCGCGTGGTCATACACGATCACCCTGCGCTGCCAGGAACCGGCGCGCCACTTGGTCGAGGGTGATCCGCTGCCGCCACCCGGTGGCCTGCGAAAACCGGCACGGCGAGTAAAAGACGGGCAACTCGGGCGGGTTGATTCCCAGGCTGCGGAACAGGTCCCCCGCCACCGGGTAGTATTTAGCCCAGGCCTTCTCGGGCTCGGTAGCCGCCAGTTTCGCATCCTCGGCTTGGAAGGGCCACTGCTGGCCCACTACATAGCGGCTGAAGGAGTCGCCGTTCAGCCGCAGTGCTGCCTCGAAGATGTCCAGCAGGTCCAAGGGATCGAAGATCTTCTGTCCCGGCCGCGTAAGATATAGCACTAGCTCC
>JAKORR010000477.1 GCA_029777735.1 Armatimonadota bacterium
CCGCCGGCTGGGATTGTCAACGCACCACTGGAGGGCCTTGCGACATTCGGAGAGCACATCGACGCCAGGGAACGTTTCCCGGTACTCGGCCAGCTTCGATTCCGAGAGGCCCCACGAATTGGGGCCTTTGCCTACGCATGGGAAAACCATCACGAAGCAGGGCGACTGCTCGGAGCCCGAAAAGGGCTCGGAGCAAAAAGACTCCGTAGGAGTCTTTCTTTGTGTGGGTGTGGGTGTGGGTGTGGGTGCGGGAGTAGTGCCGCTTGCATCCGGCTGCGGAGCAAGCGGCGCCGTTTGCATGACAGGTGCAGACGTTTGCTTGCCGTTTGCATCGTCTTGGCTGCAAGTGTCCGCCGTTTGCACGTCAGTTGCATCATTTCCTGCGTTCTTCCACCTCTTGCGAGCGGCCTCCGCCCGAACGTCAGAGAGGTTTCGGCCACTTCGTCTTCGGGCCTCTTCGCGGTCCATACGCTTGCGGACGTACTCCGGAGCGTGGTCGTAGAGGTCGTGCACCTGGTAACGTCCAGGCTCACCGGGGACCTCTTCCAGGAAGCCGGCGCGGCCCTCGCCGCCGCACTCCAGGAGGGCCTTGCAGAGCTTGCCGGGCTCCCCAGGCCAACAGGCCGCCAGCTCGACGTCCACCGCATCTCCGATCCTCGCGTCTCCACACTCGTAGGCCACCTCCCAGAGCAACTCCAGGTAGCCGCGCACGTGTGGCTTGGGTTCGCCTAGCATGTAGACCAGGCGGTTCATCTTCGGGTGGTTCATTAACCCGGGGCGTCCCATGAGCCGGCCCTCCCGTTGCTGTGTGTTGTTGCCATAACTGTCGATCCTTCTCGCCCCTCGTCCTCCTCGACCATGAAAACATGCTCGGAAGCATCATCGAAGTAGGCAAACTGGGCTTCGGAGAGGCTTCGAAGGGCCTTCCAAGCCCCTTCCTTGCCTGTTGCGCCGGTCCAAAATTGTGGGCTGACTTTGCAGTATTCACGCATTATCTTCATCCTTGCACTTCGACGCATGCTGCGGTCGTCGCATCAGTACGCATCCGCAACGATCCTCTCATCCTCGCTCGCCTGGGCGGTGATGCGGTGGTCATGCTACAGCCCTACTTCCGTGGCTGAGGGCTGCGTCTCAAAGAGCTTGGCCTTGCCGCCGCCATTGCTCCGCGGGCCTCGCTTGGCACGGATTTCGGCTTCTCGCTTGGCAATCCAGCCGGCCACCGTCTCTTTGGC
>JAKORR010000478.1 GCA_029777735.1 Armatimonadota bacterium
CCTGCTAGTTGGGCAAGGTGAACCACCCAGAGAAACGCGGAGATAGGCAAAGGGAGATGACAGAAAGAAGGCGGGAAAAAGGGGAGGGGTGGGCCGAGGGGCTTGAGCCAACACTACCCCAACAGCACCACCACCAAGCCACACCCCACCTCGACTCAAGCTCCCTCGGCTGGGGGGAGCACGCGAAAGGACGTGATTGAGAACGTCGGCGAGTGAGAGTGCCAGGGAGAAAGGAGCCACTACTGGCGCAGATGCCTATAGGCGTGCACAGGTCGAAGCCAACGCGACCGGCTCCGGACTAACCTACGACCACGGAAACCCACGACTATGACATCCTGACGATACGCGGGACGGGGCGCTGCCCCCAAACCCCCGGCAGGGGCCACTGCCCCTGCACCCCGCTGGGGGAACCTGTTCCCCCAGACCCCCTGCTAGTTGGGCAAGGTGAACCACCCAGAGAAACGCGGAGATAGGCAAAGGGAGATGACGGAGAGAAGGCAGGAAAAAGGGGGAGGGGGAGGCACGCGGACACAACGCCCAGACCCCAAGGCCCGGAGGCGCGGGGAACAGGACATGACAAGGGAAGTGGTGATGAAGGTGACGATGCTTGAACTGCTCGATGCGGTCGTGGAGCTCCTGGGAGGGCAACGGGCTGACAGCGTGGGACCGCTACCAGTGGAGAAGTACCGGCGACTGGACAGAGCGCGCGGGCCCATTGTGTACGTGACGCCCGTGAGCCGCCGGGAGGAGGCCGTAGCGATAGGAGGCCAGTTTGCGGACGTCTTTCGCGTGGAGCTGCGCTGTGAGGCGCCATGGGGTGCAGGCGGGGCCGATGGGGACCTGCTGCTCCGTCTGGTGGACAAGCTTGTCGCCATACTTGAACAGAACCGTGAGGTTGGCGAGGCAAGACAAGGGCGTGTGGGCGAGACTGTGTATAGGTTTGAGGGACGAAGGGACGGGAGCCATGCCTTCGTCGCCGTCATGCCAGTCGAGTTCACCGCAGATCAGTAAGACTTTGGCGAGGGGAAAAGCCTGAACTCCCGCGCCGCGGGAGAAGCCCAAGGGAGATGCGAAGCATGACAGAGGAGACTGGTTGGACCGTAAAGGCGCACAGGGGGAAGGGGGCGGGTAAGACCGCCGGACTTGTGGAGGCGGAGCAAACCGCCGAGGGCGGCGGAATCGGGCGGGTAGGGGATTAGGCCATGGCGAGCGTGGTCTGGGGGAAGACAAGTGAGATGGGTCTGGGAATACCCTGGTCGGGCAACTGCCTGTTGAACGGCGCTCGGATCGCGCGGGCCGGGGAGCCGGATGACGATGTGTTGCTGGACTGGCTGCAGGCCCTTCCCGATGGGGAGACGGTGGCCCTGTGGCACATGAACGAGGACACATGGACCGGGAGGCCAGGGGAGGTTGGGGACGCGTCGGGCAAGGGACACCACGGGCAGGCGTACAACGGCGCGACGACGACAGAGGGGTGGTTGGGCCGCGCAGGTAGCTTCAAGGCCGCTAGCAGCAGGTACGTGCGGGTGCCCTACGCCGCCGAGCTGAATCCGGCCGTGACGACGGTCGAGGCCTGGGTGTGTTGGGATGGTACGGTCTCAGGTTTGCAGTCGCCGATGACTTCGCGGTCCTGCTTGGGCGAGTACAGAGGGTGGACGATATACCTTGTTCCAGGGCCAAACTGGCAAGTGTACCTGGGCAAGGGAAGCGACTGGTGGAAGCCCATCAGTACGATTAGGCCGGAGGCCAACCGCTGGCAGCATATCGCGCTGTGCATCGACGGGACGAAGGGCGCAGAGTTCTACGTCAACGGTGCGCGGGGATTCACCACGGTGACGACGGGATACGCACCAAACCCCAGCGCGCCCCTGTTCCTGGGGTGTGGGGAGGACGGCACGGGCGGGCCGCTGTTCTACTTCAACGGCCTGGTGGACGAGGTGCGTGTGAGCAACTCCCTGCGCTATGCGGGGGGCTTCTCGCCTGCGCGGTATCCTTCGTGGGGCACCGTCACGGCTCGGCACATGCCCCTGGGGCAGCAGAGGCTGACGGCGATTGGGTGGGCGGGGAGCTTTGGGGAAGAGTATGGGCGGCTGACACAGCTGGAGGTGTGCGACGCGGAGGCAGGATGGGTGACGGTGGCGGAGGACCCGGCAGGGCTGACCTCGCCAGTGGTGGGGCTGAGCTGCAAGGTAATCGGGCCGGATCTTGTGAGAGCGACGCTGACACCGAGGGCGGACGCGCTGCGGTCGGAGACGCCAAGGCTGGATTGGTTGGAGGTTACGCTTGAACCAGTCTTGCAGCAGCCGTTCCGGGCAAGCAAGGTGCGGGCCTGTACCCTTGCTGCACAGGGAATACACGCGACTGCAGTGCATGCTAGTACCGTACGCGCCAAGCGTCACAAGGTGACCTTCAATGACTGAAACTATAGACATCGAGCCAACACTGCGGCAGCTAAGACCAGTGTTGGGGGCAGCTGTAATCGAACTTAACTACACTGTACAGGACGCAGATGGATTACCCGTGAATTTGACCGACGCCACCCACCGGTGTCTCGTGAAGCGCCGCCGCAGCGACCCGGATGCCAATGCTGTTTGCGCCTTCTCCGTCACGGTGGGGTCCCCTACCACCGGCAAGGTGACGCTGCGTCTCATGCCGACCGC
>JAKORR010000479.1 GCA_029777735.1 Armatimonadota bacterium
CGAGGAGGACGTTGCGCAGCGTCCAGCACCACCGGCGAGCTGGGAGAATGCTGCCCAGCGATGCACAGCCTTCGCCAGCCCTGATCATCGTAGCCCTCCGACACCCTTTGCGAGTACGCTCCTTGCGATTCAGGTACGCCGCTGCGCCATGACCTCCAACCTTGCGTCGCTCACCGCCTACCAGGACGGGCTCGGCGCGCTCGAGCAGCGCGTGGTGTCCGCCCGTCTGCGAGCAGCGCTGGCGACCAGCAGTGAACTGGTCGCCCTGTACTGCGAGATCGGTGCACAGATCGCCGACGGGGAAATGCACGCGCGCTGGGGCAGTGGATTCATCGACGCCTGCAGCCAAGACCTTCGGCGGGCCTTCCCGGAGGTGGGCGGCTTCTCCCCTAAGAACCTGCGCTACTGCCGCGCCTTCTTCCGCTTCTACTGCGACCCTGCAATTTGGCAACAGACCGTTGCCACATTGGCCGAGAGGCCCTGGGCTGGCGTGGATGCTGCGCTGGCGCCGCAGTTGGGCCGCATTCCCTGGGGCCACCACATACACATCTTCACCAAATGCGGCACCTTGGCGGAGGCCGGCTTCTACATCGCTCAGAGCATCGAACAGGGCTGGAGCCGCGACGTGCTGGCCTTGCAGCTCAAGTCGAGGCTGCACGAGCGTGCTGGCAAGGCGATCACCAACTTTTCACGCACCCTGCCCGCACCTCAGTCGGATCTGGCACAGCAGGCACTGAAGGACCCTTACACCTTCGACTTCATGGCCATGACGGCCCCTTTCAACGAGCGGGACGTGGAGCAACAGCTCACCCGCCACATCACCCAGTTTCTGCTCGAACTGGGCAAGGGCTTCGCTTTCATCGGCCGCCAGTACCACCTGGAAATCGCCGGCAACGACTACTACCTGGATCTGCTTTTCTATCACGTCACCCTGAAGTGTTATGTGGTGGTGGAGCTCAAGAACCGCCGTTTCATCCCGGAGTACGCCGGCAAGCTCAACTTCTACCTCTCGGCTGTGGACAGCCTGCTCAGAAGAGAAGACGACCGCCCCACCATCGGCCTGCTGCTGTGCCGCGACAAGAACAACATCGAGGTGGAATTCGCCCTGCGCGACCTGAACAAGCCCATGGGAGTGAGCGAGTACAACCTGGTGGAGTCACTGCCTGACAACCTCAAGGGCGCGCTGCCGACGGTGGAGGAAATCGAGCTGGATCTGCAGCGGCTGCAGGAGCCGCACGCCCCCGCGGGTGAGTCGTGACCAACCAACCACCGGAACCCCTCCCCTTGCGCTTCATCCACACCGCCGACATCCACCTCGACAG
>JAKORR010000480.1 GCA_029777735.1 Armatimonadota bacterium
GACGGCCCTGCCGCGCTTGGCTTCGGGGGACGAGCTGAGAACCGAGGCCCGGCCTGCCGTGCGGTCATCCCTTCCGGCGCAGGCGTTGCGGCCCGCAGAACCGCCAGGCGAGCAAGTGGTCCGAGAGATGCCCAACCCGGTGGCCGAGTCTTCGTCGGAGCAGCCCCTAGTTGCGGCGGCTTCACCGGCTTCACCTGCTCCGCCAACTTCGCTGTCTTCACCCGAGCTTGAGCCCATCGAGCAAGGTGAGCCCGTAGCGTCGCAGGCGCCGACCCGAGGCGAGCGCGCTTCCGCGCCCGCTCAACCCACCGCAGCGCTGCGGGTCCTGGACGCAGGCGACAGCAACCTGATGGTAGGGCGTGTGATGGAGCTGACGAACGGCGTCCATATCGGCCGAGCACCCTCCAATGATATCGTCGTCGAGGACAGCCATGTGTCGCGTCAACATGCCTATCTGGGCCGACGCGGCTACAACTGGGTGCTTGTCGACAAAGGCAGTGTCAACGGCACAGCCGTCAACGGCCGACGGCTAACAGGACCACTGGTCGTCCGAAATGGCGATGTCATCTCCGTGGGTAGCGTAACCTTTGCCTTCATATGCCATGGAGGAAAGAGGCGTGGATAGGCCGCGCCAGGTCAGATTCGAGCTGGTTGGTCTTGGGGCCGCGGGCCTGATCGGCGCGGCGCTGGTAGTCCATGCCTGCGCCGTCTCGGGGTTGTCAATTCTTCACGCCAGTCGGGCCTTTGTGCCAGCCGCTGCTCTTATCGCCGCGTGTCTGTTGATGGACTGGTTGGATCCACGTCGCGATCACCTTCTGCTTGTGCCCATTGCGCTGGTCGGCTCGGTGAGCATCGCGCTGCTCTGGCGCTTGGACGGATATTATGCTGCCAAGCAGACGCTGTGGATGGGTGTAGGTGCCCTGGTCCTGACGGCGACCTATCTGCTTATCGACGATATCCGTGACCTTCGTTCCGTGTGGCAGTTGTCGGGCGTAGCAGCCCTCGTTCTCCTGTTGGCCACTATGCTCTTCGGTGAGGAAAGAAACGGCGCAAAGCTCTGGCTTGGGATTCCCGGAATGGCTGTCTTTCAGCCTGGCGAGGTAGCCAAGGTGCTGCTGGCAGTCTTCCTGGCTGGCGCCTTCGCTTCCTATCGTGAGCAACGAAACAAAGCCAAGAGCAAACAGCTCCTGGGGGTAGGTCTGCTGACAACCTGCGCGCTGGCGGTCGGGATTTTACTCCTCCAGCGTGACTTCGGCGCGGCGGCGCTGATGCTCGGACTAGTCCTGATAACGACCTACGTAGCCACGGGTTCATCGATACTTGTGCTGACCACCATGGGCCTCTTCGCGGTTGGTGCGGTAGCGGCCATCACTTTATTGCCCTCGGTGGGCCAGCATGCTTCCCACGTCGTGGAGCGCCGCCTTCTGGCATGGGTGAACCCATGGGCTGATCCGTTCAATACGGGCTATCAGGCTTTGCAAGGACTGCTGTGCTTTGCGCACGGTGGGCTGTTCGGCGCAGGCGCAGGTCTTGGTCTGCCCGGCAGCCTGCCGGTGGCGGAGAGTGACATGATCTACGCCGTGGCGGCTGAAGATCTTGGCTATGCTGGTAGCGTTGCGCTTCTGTTGGCGTATGCGCTTATCAGTTGGCGGAGCTACCACCTGGCGCTGGCTGCCAAAGACGACTTCTCACGCCTGCTGGCGACCGGGATCGGCGCACTAATCTCGCTGCAGAGCCTGGTGGTAGTCGGGGGAGTGCTTCGGGTACTACCCCTGACGGGTGTGACCCTACCCTGGTTGAGTCATGGCGGCACCTCAGTGGTCATGAGCTTCCTGGCCGTAGGACTGCTGCTTTGCATCTCACGCGACTCTGTGGATTGGACGGTCTCGGCAGGAGAAGCAGCGATGAAGTCGCGTCTCGTGGCTGTGGCCATCGCGACGCTAGCCATCTTCGGTCTGCTTACCGTTGTGCAGGCCTATTGGCAAGTAATCGCAGCCCCTTCACTAATCGGGGCACCCTACGACCGCCACGCGGCGCTGCGGCGCGAGATCGTGCGTCCC
>JAKORR010000481.1 GCA_029777735.1 Armatimonadota bacterium
CCCTCGTCGGGAGCAGAGCGGCCAAGTGTATCACTCCATCGCGCCCTGTCACCAGTTCCTCCAGTGCTTCCTCGTCCTGGAGGTCTGCCTGTAGGAACTCGCACGGAGGAGTCCCCTCAACCAGGTCCGTGGCGCGGACTTCATGGCTCTGAGCGAGGAGAGGTACGAGATCACGGCCGAAATCGCCAGCGGCTCCGGTGACCAGCAATCTCACGGCGACAGCACCTCACAGCTTGTAATGCAGCACGTACATTGTACGGCTCGTCCAGCGCCGCTTTTTCCTCCCGCCGGTGCCCACAACCTCCGGCAAGGCACCCTCCGCGCGACGGAAGGAGGTCGTCGTTGCGGCGCGAACTATCGGTTCCGATTCAGGAAACCCGCACTATGACTAAAGCAGCCTGCTTGCTGATAACCTTGACGGGATTGCAGCCGCTGGAGGTGACACCGATGCCCCCTCAGGGGTGCTTCTCAGTGATGCTTGGCGAAGCCTCGCCCCAGTATCCGCGCAACTCCGAGGGCGATGTGGTTGCGCTGCGCGATGGCCGGCTTCTGGCCTGCTGGACGCGCTTCTACGGTGGCGCCGAGGATGACGCTAGAGCTGAGATAGCCGCGCGGCTGTCGGGCGACGGCGGACGGACCTGGTGCGCCCCCTTCGTCCTGCAGGAGAACGTCGGGACACAGAACGTAATGTCCGCCAGCTTTCTGCGCGAGCGGGAGTCCGGCGCCTTGCTCTTCTTCTATGGTGTGAAGAACTCGGTCTCGGATATGCGATTCTACTGCTGGCGCAGCAACGATGAGGGGGAAAGCTGGGACGAGCCGGTGCTTGTGACTCCCGGTGAGGCCTATTTCGTCATCAACAATGCCCGCATCGTCCAACTCCGGTCAGGCCGCTTGCTGGCGCCCACCGGGTACTGCCAGGAGGTATGGACAGCCGGCGAGCACTTCCGCACCGTGATGTTCTACAGCGACGACGCCGGGCGCACGTGGCATCGAGCTCCAGGCGAGGTGGACGCGCCCAAGCGCGGCGCCATGGAGCCGGGGGTCGTCGAGCTGCGCGATGGCCGCGTGCTGCAGATCATCCGCACTCAGATGGGCGAAATCTGGAAGAGCTACTCGTCGGATGAGGGCTTGACCTGGGACGAGCCACGGTCGCTTGGGGTCGTGGCCCCCGAAGCGCCGTCAACCATCGCCCGAATCCCGACCACGGGCGACCTAGTGCTCTTTCACAACCCCGAGGCGCAAGTTGGCACCGATCACTGCGGCCCGCGTACGCCGCTGTCTGTCTCCATCTCCCACGACGAGGGCGAGACTTGGCAGCGTACGATCGATATCGAAACCGACCGGACAAAGTACTATGCCTACCTGAGTTGCACCTTCTGGGAGGGGCGGGCCTTGCTGACCTATTATGTCAGCAACATGCCTTACGAGGGAGGCGTCGGTTTGTCGCAGAAGTTCGTGAGCCTACCGGTCGAGGCCCTGTATGGGGCCGAAAAAGCCGAGTGAGACGTGGCTGCGGTTCGACCGCGACTTGCCACAATAAGGAGAGCTACCCAGATGAATGTCTACATCGTGACCGATATGGAGGGTATCAGCGGGATCTGGCGGCAGGAGATGGTTCAGGAGAGCGCGCCGGAGCACTACAACGTGGGCCGGCGGCTGCTAATGGGGGACATCAACGCGGCGATTCGAGGGGCCTTCGAGGGAGGCGCGACGCAGGTTCTGGTCAACGACGGCCACGGCGGGGCGCCACACGTCATCCTAGAGGAGATGGACGAGCGGGCGGAGTACGTGCGGCCCGTCAGCGGTTGCCCGCTGGTCGGACTGGACGAATCCTTCCACGCGGTCTTCCACGTAGGCGGGCACGCCATGGCTGGGACGAAAAACGGCTTTCTAGACCACACACAGTCCTCTATGTCTTGGTATAATTTCTACGTAAATGGCCATAAGTACGGCGAGATAGGGCAGACAGCCATTACTGCCGGGCACTATGGTGTTCCCCTACTGCTCGTCACCGGCGACAAGGCCGCCTGCGCCGAGGCTCAGAATCTTTTGGGCGAGGGCAACTGCGTGACCGTAGCGGTGAAGGAAGGACTGGGACGGCAGTGGGCAAGGTGCCTACAGCCGGCCCGCGCACGGAGGATGATTCAGGAAGGCGCTAAGCAGGCCTTGGAGCTCGTCGGCAAGGTCCAGCCTTACCGGATAGAGACGCCGGCTCGCGTGCGGTTGGAGTTCTACCGGTCGGACATGGCGGATCCGTACGAGAAGCATCCGCGAGTGGAGCGCGTCGGGGCAAGAGAAATAGAGGTTACCGTGCCCGACGCGCTACACCTCATGAACTGGTAGCGCAGGAGCTGGAAGGAGCGCCTAGAGCGGCACGCAGGCGCCAGATTTAGCTGGGGGCCGCTGAATCGCCCTAGCCTGGGCAATGCCTTGCCGCTGCAGGCTTGGGGAGAGGGTGTTTACGTCGTCCTTCCGGGACGGGAGCTTTTGGACGAAGACGCCCCAAGATTAGCGTCGCTCGAGGGATTCAGGCATCGGTCGGGCATCGCGCGGCCGATGTTGAATCGCGCCCATCTACCCTCGTAAGGGAATCCGTCTTTTGAATCCCTTCCACACGAAAAAGAAGCGTAACGCTTGCCTTCGCCAAGCCTTCGGAGTATAATATTGGTGCGATAAGCAGGACGGCCGCCTTTCTGGGAGTGGGAGCTAACCCACTCCCAGTTTGTTCAGGAGGCCGGGAGAATAGGGCAATGGTCCGGAGAGTTCATCCAGTGGTTCGGGAGATCGAGGACCAGCTTAGAGAGGTCGTCGAGGGGATTGGTTACGAGCTGGTGCTAGTGAAGTATGGTGGCCCGGCGCGTCGCCCAACGCTGACGGTCTTCATCGACCGCGAAGAGGGTGTGGGCATCGAAGATTGCAGTCTCGTATCCCAGCGCCTGTCGGTGCTGCTGGACCTACTCGATCCCATCCCGAGTTCGTACGAGCTCATTGTGTCATCTCCGGGCCTCGATCGTCCTCTCGTTCGGCAAGAGGATTATGTTCGCTTTGCGGGGCGGCGAGCTGCGCTTACACGCGTTCGCCCGGGGGCTCAGCGTGAAGTAATCGACGGCATCCTGCGAGGCATCGACGGCAGTGCGGTGCTCGTCGAGCACAGAGGCGCTGTGCAAGCTATCCCGCTGGACGAGATAGAAGCTGCGCATCTCGTCTACGAATGGGATGGATAAGACGGGGTTCGCCCGTCCCTAGCAGAGGGGGCTGAGTTATGAACGGTGAGCTCATCGCAGCGCTAGAGCAGTTGCATAAAGAAAAGGACATACCGATGACCTCTCTCATCGAGGCTATCGAGGCGGCCATGGAGTCTGCGTACCGCAGGCACTACGGCGTCAGCGAGGACATACGTCTTGACATTGACCCAAAGTCTCGCTCGGTGCGCATCATTGCGCGCCGTCCCGTGCCCGTATCTGACGGTTCTCTTGGTGAAGACGGCGAGCCGCTAGTGTCTTACGTAGAACATGAGGTGGACCTGCACGAATTCGGGCGAATCGCGGCCCAGACCGCCAAACAAGTGATCCTCCAGCGAATCCGCGAAGCCGAGCGTACGGCGATATATGAGGAGTTCAGCCATCGCATGGGTGAAGTGGTGACGGCGGAGGTCCAGCGCCGTGATGCTCGCAACGTGTACATGCTCATCGATCGTAGCGAGGCCTTGCTGCCCGCTGCGGAGCAGATCCCTGGCGAGTCCTACCGGTTCGGCGAGAGGATGAAGGTCTATGTTGTGGAGGTGCGCCGGACGTCGAAGAATCCTCAGATCATTGTCTCACGGGCTCATCCCGGCCTAGTGGTGCGGCTGTTCGAGCTTGAGGTGCCAGAGGTCTACGACGGTATCGTTGAGATCAAGGGTGTGGCCCGGGAGCCGGGCGCGCGCTCTAAGGCTGCGGTACATTCCCGCGACCCTCAGGTGGATGCCGTGGGGGCCTGTGTGGGCCATCGCGGAAGCCGTGTGCAGGCCATAGTCGATGAGCTCCGTGGTGAGAAGATCGACATAGTCCGGTACAGCGACGACGTTGCCGAGTACCTACGCAGCGCTCTTTCGCCTGCGCGGGTGTCGGAGGTGATCGTCAACCACGCTGAGAGGTCGGCCACTGTCATCGCGCCAGACAATCAGTTGTCCTTGGCTATTGGCCGGCGCGGTCAGAACGTGCGGCTGGCGGCGCAGCTCACGGGTTGGCGCATCGATATTCACAGTGAGAGCCAGTGGGTTCAAGGCTCCGTGCCGGCGCAGAAGGCCGAAGCTGCGTCGGTGGCTCAGACTGAGGCTGAGACCGCTGAGGCTTCAGCGAGCGAGAAGCTTAAAACTGTCCGCGTGTACGATCTGGCCGCGGAGCTGGGCGTGCAGGCAAAGGACCTTGTCGAGATCCTTCAGGAAGAGGGCATTGACGTGACGAGTCACGCCAGCACGGTCACCCAAGAGCAGGCGCAGGCGGTCCGCGAGCTGCTGATGGGTGGCGAGGCCACGCTTGAGGAGTTGGGCGCTCCCGACCTGCGGCCTGAGTGATAGCCCGCTTGTTGTGGCATTGGTAGCCGGAGGTGTTGTGGTTGTCGAAGACTCGTGTGTTCCAGCTCGCGAAGGAGCTTGGATTGCAGAGCCAGGCGCTTGTTCAGGCACTTGGTCTCCTTGGCATTGAGGGGGTGACACCTGCTTCCCCTGTCGACGAGGAGACTGCCAACGCGGTTCGAGAACTCCTGGCTGAACAACTGGCTAAGGCCCAGGAGATTGCACAGGCGGAAGTGACAGCTGAGGTTCCGGCTGAGTCCGAGACCGTTGCACCTGGGCCCGAAGAGGCTACCCTTGAGGTCGCGGAGGGCGAAGTGGCCGCCGAGGAAGTCAGGCCCGAGGCACCAGAGAGCCTAGTACCCGAGCCAACCGAAGCGGAGGAGAAGGAAGCCGAGCCCGAGCGCGTCCTGCCTCGCAGACCGTCCTACTTCGACCAGGATATGCTTCGGCTGGAACGCCAACTCGATCTGCTGGCTGGCGAGATACAGCCGAGCGCCGAGACAGGACCGCGCGCTAGCCTTCGCGAGCTGATTCAGCGGCCCAAGGGCGCGCGACCGAAGCAGGCAGTGGAAGTCCCTCCGGTCGTCACGGTTCTGGGTCACGTAGACCACGGCAAGACTACTTTGCTGGACAGTATCCGCCACACTCAGGTGACAGCCAGCGAGGACGGGGGCATTACCCAGCACATCGGTGCCTCCGAGGTCGAGTACAAGGGCAAGCGGATAGTATTCCTAGATACACCAGGCCACGAGGCCTTTACACAGCTGCGTGCACGTGGGGCGCAGGTAACAGATATCGCAGTGCTGATAGTGGCCGCCAACGATGGTGTGATGCCTCAGACCTTGGAGGCTCTGAACCACGCGAAGGCCGCCGGTGTGCCCATCATCGTCGCCATCAACAAGGTTGATTTGCCCGACGCTAACCCCGACCGCGTCCGCCAGCAGCTTGCCGACCACGGTCTTATCCCGGAGGCCTGGGGCGGCAACACAGTCATGGTCGAGATCTCCGCCCTGCAGGGCACGGGCATCGAGGACTTACTCGACATGATTCTTGTTGTGGCAGAGATGGAGGAGCTCTGGGCCGACCCGACGGCTGCCTTCACCGGCGTAGTTGTCGAGGCCTTGGTAGATTCCTCGCGTGGCCCGGTGGTCACCGTTCTAACCCGCAGCGGTACCTTGCGTGTGGGTGATGTGCTGCTCTGTGGTACGGGCTACGGTCGGGTACGGCGCATCAACGACTGGCGGGGCAGGGCGATAGACGAGGTCGGGCCGGGAAGAGCTGTGGAGATCATCGGCCTGAACGAGGTGCCAGAGGCCGGTGCGATAGTGGAGCGAATCGACAGCATTCGGGACGCCAGGCGCATCGCGGAGCAGCGCCGGCAGGCCGAACAGCAGGAGGAGCGTGAGCATTTGGCGCGCCAGCGCGTGGCGGATGTGTACGCCGAGCTCACCTCCCAGTCGCGGAAGGTCCTTCGGGCCATCATCAAGGCGGATGTCTGGGGTTCTGCCGAGGCACTGGTCGATGCGATCCACCGGCTCGCGGGCACCACGGACGAGCTGGACGTAGATATCCTGCACATGGGCGTGGGTGACGTCTCGGAGTCCGACGTCTCCCTGGCGGTGGCTTCCGATGCCTCGATCATTGCCTTCCGCGTGGGCGTCCCCACCGCTATTCGGCAGATAGCCGACGACGAGGGCGTGACTATCCAGGAGTACCAGGTGATCTATGAGGCCCTGGAAGCCATCCAGCGCGAGCTGGAGGGCATGCTCGAGCCCATCTACCACGAGGACCGGATTGGGCGGGCCGAGGTACTCCAAGTCTTCTCGGTTCGCGGTTTTCAGTCAGTCGCGGGTTGCCGCATAACGGAGGGCCGGCTACAGCGAGGCGCGATCCTCGTGGTGCGTCGCGGCCGGGAGGAAGTATTCCGCGGCACCATTGATTCCTTGCGCCACTTCGACCGCGCGGTGCAGCAGATCGAGGCACCCAATGAGTGCGGCGTCGGCTCCAACGCGTGGAATGACTGGCGCCCAGGGGATATTCTGGAGGCGTGGGTGAGGACCGAGACCCGCCCGACCCTAAAGACTCAAGAAGCCAACCACAGCGCCAGGTCTTGAAGTCCGCACTCAGGCGGGGGACTGTCGCTGCTGGTCAGTGGATTGCAGACGGGGGAGCCGTATGGCGCCGCACGTCGGTCTGCTTGTGGTGGATCTGCACATTCCTGACGCCCTCACTCTCAAGGACAAGCGCCAGGTTGTCCGTAGTCTTTTGGACCGCGCCGCGAGTCGGTTCAACGTTTCCGTGGCCGAGGTTGACCATTTGAGCGCCTGCCAAAGGGCTTTGTTGGCCTTTGCCTGTGTAGCCAACGAGAGTCAGCGCGTGCGCCAAGTGCTCGCCGGGGTGCAGTGCATGATCGAGAGTGATCCTCGCTCCGAGATTCTACAGGCCACCGTTGAAGTGGACGCCCTTTAGCCCGACCCGACGCGCGGTAGGAGTTTGACAGTGGTCATGCAAACAGAACGACAACGCCGACTCGGCGAATTGGTGCGTGCGGAGATCAGTGACATCCTGCTGCGTGAAGTGCGGGACCCAGGCCTTCGCGGCCTGGTGACGATCACGGACGTGCGCGTGGCCGCCGACCTCTCTAGCGCCCTTGTCTACGTGAGTATCTACGGCGCCGAGGAGGACGCAAAGGCCACTCTGGAGGCGCTGACGCGCATTGGCCCCTTCATCCATGCCCTCTTGCGCGACCGTCTTGACCTGCGTCGAATACCCACCTTGCTCTTTCGCCGAGATCAGACTGCTGCGCGTGCCCAACGCATCGAGGAGACCCTTCGTCACCTGCACGAGGCCGACGCCCAGCGTCTTGCGGAGAGGGCGTCAGAAGAAGCTGAGGAGCAGGACCAAGAAGGGCCTGGTGGTGACTAGGGCTCACTGCCGCTAACGCCCTGAAGGGCTGACGACTGATTCTGAGCCCGGACCAGGTGGACGCCAACCGGGCGCAACTCGTTACAGAAGGAGGTATCCCGTACCGCGGGTCCACTAGTGACATGAAGGCCACGTCAGTCATTCTCAACATCCTCAAGCCCCCTGGCATGACGTCCCATGACGTCATCGATTTCATCCGTGACGTTACACATCAGCGGCGCGTGGGTCATGCAGGCACGCTCGATCCCTCCGCGGCCGGTGTGTTGGTTGTTATGACCGGACGGTATACACGCCTCTCCCGTTACCTGATGAACTATGACAAGCGGTACCGGTTCGAACTGACCTTTGGGGTGGCCACCGACACTGGAGACACTGAGGGAGAAATAGTCGAACGCCGCGACGCTAGCAACGTATCCGAGGAACAAGTTCGGGAGGCTGTCAGCACCCTCCGTGGCATTCTAGAGATGAAACCCCACCGCTATTCCGCAGCAAAGGTCTCCGGCCGCAAGGCCTACGAGATTGCCAGGGAAGGCGACGAGCCAGAGCTGGAAGCGCGTGCGGTGGTAATCCATGAGGTGCGACTGATCTCCTTTACACCCGCCGACGAGCCGCGCGCCCTGTTCGAAGTGTACTGCGGCAAGGGTACCTATGTGCGGTCGCTCGCTGAGGTGATCGGCCGGCGCGTGGATAACTGCGCGCACGCGTCCTTCGTGCTGCGTACACAGATTGGCCCCTTCTTGGCCAACGAAGCAGTGACACTGGAAGAATTGAGCCACTTGAGTGAAGAAGACTGCCTGGCGGAGGCGGCGATGAGCGACCAGCAGGCCCTGGCGGGCTACCAGTCGCTCAGGATCACGCCTGACCAAGCCCACTCGCTGATGCACGGCAACACGCTTCTCCTGTCCGGAGACTACCATATGGGGCAAGTTCTGGCATGCTTCGACGACGCGGGGAACTTGCTGGCCATGGGCGAGGTGCGTGGGTCGCGTCCGCAGATCTTCCAGCCTCGCACCGTGGTAAGCGGAGGCAGATAGACCATGCAGGTCTACCGTTGGCCGGAGGGACCCAAGCCGCCGGTGGCCCCCCGTCTCGTAGCCGTCGGGGCCTTCGATGGTCTGCATTTGGGCCATCAGCAAGTGGTGCGTCAGCTCCTGGCGCACGCCAAGGAGCAGGGCTGGCTCGCCTGCCTAGTTACCTTCGAGCCTGTGCCTGCGCAAGTTTTCTTCCCGGGACCGCCCCAGAACCTGCGTCTCACTACGTCCGCTGAGCGCCAAGCATTGCTCGATCGTTTTGGCCTGGACGAACTGTGTCTCCTAGACTTCTCGCGCTTCGAGCTGCGGGCCATGACTGCCGAGGCCTTTATTGCGCAGGTCTTGGTGGAAGAACTGGGAGCAGTGGGGTTGGCAGGCGCTGCCAATCACACGATGGGCAGTGATCAGCAGCCCTGGTCTACCTTGGCAGACATTGCTGCGAGGGTGGGCCTGCGAGTGTTCGAGGTGCCGATGGCGGCAGTCGGAGCCGATTCGATATCATCCACGCGGATTCGCGAGCTTATTTGGAAGGGGCAGGTGGCAGAGGCCGCCGAGCTTATCGGGCGCCCCTATGTCGTGGTGGGGTCAGTGATGAAGGGTACCGGAACTGGGCGCAAACTCGGCTTCCCTACGCTCAATATCGACACACCGCCTGACAAATTGCTTCCGCCCGATGGCGTCTACTGCGGTTGGGTTGCCGGAGAGGTCTTTGGACCGGGGCTCCTGTCTGTGCCACTGTGGGGCAGGAGCTGGCCAGCCGCCGTGAACATCGGCCGTTGTCCTACGCGCAGCCAGGCGGCGGGCAATGGGGACGCCAATGGCGAAACCGCCGCTCCGCGAACCGTTGAGGTCCATGTGGTGGGCTGGGAGGGTGACGCCGTTGGCGCCGAGGTCGTGCTCGGGTTCATCGAACGGCTACGAACTGAGCAGGTCTTCCCGTCCCTAGATGCTCTGGCGAAGCAGATCGGACGCGACGTAAGGAGCTGCTTCGACCTTGTAGATGACCGCTATGGTTCGGCTGAGTGAAGGCCTTGCCGCCAAGGCACAAGAAAGAGGGAGCCCAAATTCGAATCCGCTTCTAGACTATGCAGGTATCGGTGTGTATCATAAACCGGAACGCGGGCGACGCGCTACTGCGCTGTTTGCGATCGATCGAGCAACACGGGGCAAGCGTCCAACACGAG
This sequence comes from Armatimonadota bacterium, assembly GCA_029777735.1. Classification (GTDB taxonomy): domain Bacteria; phylum Armatimonadota; class Zipacnadia; order Zipacnadales; family FEN-943; genus JAKORR01. The sequence goes on from JAKORR010000481.1 coordinate 9,696, forward strand.
GCGATCGTGGTGGACAATGCCTCCTCGGACGGATCGGCCGACAGGGCTGAGCGCGCTCTGGGTTTGGCGCATATCGTTCGCAATTCCGACAATTATGGCTTTGCTGCGGCGGCTAACCAGGCTGCTCGTTTGGCCTCGGGCCAAGTTCTGCTGATGCTCAGGCCTGAGTGTGAGATTATGCCCGGAGCGCTCAACCACCTGTGGCGTTTTCTGCATGAACGCCCATGGATTGGAGCCTGTGGGCCGCAGGTACTCGACGTCGGGAAGCGCCCCGTGTTGTGCTGTCGTCGCTTCCCGTCGCTCTGGACCACAGTGTACGAAGCTCTTGGAGCGGCCCCTTTCTTCCCCGACACTGGCTTGGTGGGCAAGACCCCGATCACCGGCCCAAAGGCTCAGGCGAGCGCAGTGGATTGGATTTCTGGGCCGGCTCTCGCCATCCATCGTCGCGCCTGGGACATGGTGGGGCCCCTGGACGAAAGCTTCTGGCTATACGCGGCCGAGCTGGACTGGCTCAAGCGACTTAGACGGACGCGACTGGAGTGCTGGTACGTGCCGGAGGCCCTAGTTGTTCACCATAGAGACTGGAGCCGTCCCAACCCCGATCCGGTGGGTCTGTTGTGGTTCCGCTGGAGCCTGTGGCGCTACTTCGCCAAGCACCATGGTTCAGGCTATGCTGCGGCGGCGCGCCTGCTCACAGCCCTGGGCGAGGTGCCCCGGGTGCTGGGGTGGACGCTGGCCAGCGCCCTTCCAGCCTTCCGAGAACGTTCGGCCCTTCTTGCCGACCTCCACCTGAGGCTGCTCACCCAGTCCGTGACCGGCGCCCAACCACCACCGCCGGAAGGTCTTCTGTGATGTGGGCTCTGCTTGCAGGTGAATCCTCCAGGGAGGTGAGGCGCTATGACACGACGATGCCGCTTTCTTCTTGCCACGTCGGTGTTATACGTCTGTTCGTGGGCGGTGGGGCAGGAATCCCAATGGCAGCCCGTTGAGTTGAGTAACGCGGGCTTTGAGGCCCCGGCACCCGACCAGGGCATTGCTGAGGGCTGGTTTCTTCCCCCCGGCGACTACAAGGGCGATGTGGCAGTCAGCCGCGACCGCGCCCGTTCGGGGCAGGCAAGCCTGATGATTCGTGACCGGGACGAGAAGGCTGGCATGGCCTTGCGCCACGTTCGGCTGCCCGCAACGCCCGGATCACGCTTTAGGGCGAGTTGCTGGGTGCTGTGCGAAGCGGGACGCGCCAGGCTCTACCTGGAGTTCTTCAACTCTGCCAACCTCCGCATCTTCGACAAGTGGGCCGAAGGCGGCGAGCCGGCCAAATGGACCGAGTTGGTCGTGGAGGGCCAGGCGCCGCCAGGCACACGAACGGTCTCGGTGCTTGCCTACAGCACCGTGAGCAACGTCGGGCTGATCTACTTTGACGACTTCTCGCTCGAATGCGTGCCGGGAGATGAGGAAGAGAAGCCGCGCGGACCGATAGAGGTTGGGGACCGCAGGCAGCTACTCTTCGACGACTTCTTCACCGAGCGCCGGCAGGGCCTGGACATCGTTGTCAACCCACCACGTAAGACGGGGAAGATCTTCCTGCGGGCCGACAAGCCCTGGGAGCGTTTGATGATCAACGCCTGGCACACGATCCTGGAGGATCCCGACCCGCTTGACCCCTCGTACCGGTACAGGCTGTGGTATGAAACCTACGCCAAGGTGGGGGACCTGGGCTCGGCACTGGCCTATGCCCGGTCCAAGGACGCCATACACTGGGAGAAACCCAACCTAGGTCTCATCGAGTTCAATGGGAGCAGAGACACCAACCTCGTCTTCCGAGGCGCCTTGGGACATGGGCAGCACGGCGGGACGGTCTTCATCGACCCAACTGCTCCGGCGGAGGAACGCTACAAGTACATCTACCTGGGCGGCGAAGCGGTGTGTGGCGCGGTGTCGCCTGACGGTCTGCGCTGGCGCCCGGTGGCCGAGGACAGCGATGTGCTGGTGAAGTGGGGTTCGGACACACAGAGTACGTGCTTTTGGGACCCGGATAGGCATGCCTATGTGGCCTTCTTGCGCTCCTGGTCGCCGCGCATGGTGAGCCGCACCGAGAGCAAGAACTTCCGTAGCTTCCCAAATCCTGTACCCGTGCTGGCGCCTGACGAATTAGATCCACCCGACACGGACCTGTATAACAACGCGGCCGTGAAGTATCCCTACGCAGGGAACGCGTATTTCATCTTCACCAGCCTGTACCATCATCCCAGCGACAAGCTCTGGGTCGAGCTTGCCGTCAGTCGTGACAGCGTCGAGTGGGCGCGGCCTTGGCGCCAGCCCTTCATTCCTAACGGCGCGGAGGGGGAGTGGGACTCGGGCGTCATCTACCGGGGCGTGGGATTGCTACGAAAGGGCGACGAACTATGGCTGTCATACTACGGCCGCGTGGCTACCCACGACACCTATGGCGACAAGGAGTATCAGGGCGGCTACAGCTACGCCGTCTCACGCCTGGACGGCTTTGCCAGCATGGACGCTGGACCCCGGCTGGGCGAGCTGGTAACCCTGCCGCTTGTTTTCTCGGGCCGTCACTTGCTACTGAACCTGCAGACCTTCGAGGGTGGGTCGACACGCGTTGAACTGCAGGACGCCGACGGGAAACCCCTGCCAGGCTTCAGCGCAAGTGATTCCGCCATCCTTCGCGGCGACAGGGTGAGCCTACCCGTCACCTGGAAGGGGAAGTCGGACCTAAGTGAGCTGTCTGGTAAGCCCGTCAGGCTGCGGATTCTACTGCGCCGGGCGAAGCTGTATGCTTTTGAGTTTACGAAATTGTAAGCTTTTAAGTTTATGAAACTGTATGCTTTCGAGTTTACTCAGTGAGAGGTAACGAGCTAGGGACCTACCCTTGCATGTGGGGGCAGACCGCCGGTTGTTTTGTCAGACCCGCGTTCCCGCGCGACCTACCCTTGCATGTGGGGGCAGACCGATGGTGGCGAGAGCCACTGGATCTCCTGCCGAGACCTACCCTTGCATGTGGGGGCAGACCGAAGCAGGCCCGCGCCACACCGTCCTCGAACTTGACCTACCCTTGCATGTGGGGGCAGACCGGGCGCAGGCGCCCATGCAGCCGGTGCGCACAAGACCTACCCTTGCATGTGGGTACAGACCCCAGTGAGGCTTGTGTCACTGCGGGTGCTTTTATACATCCACCTACTTACCTTGCGCTATCAGAAAGGTTGGAAGCGGAGGTCTTGGTCAGTTGCCTTGACGAGGGCGTCGGTGAGTGTTTCCAGGGTATCGTGCCCATGTTTGTGCGCCGTCTATAGCCCCTCGGCCATGCGGCTACCGACCTATCGTTGAGCCTCTAGCACTACCGACTGCACCGGCGGAATCTCAACTACCCAACCACCTAACTGGAGCCGCTCTCTGCCGGGCAGATCGGATAAATCTGCACCACAATCATCACAGTGCTTGGGCCAAGACTGCAGCGTAATGTCCGGATCGCCGCGTTCTTGGCCGCGGCCCGGTGAGCGTTCAATCTGTGCCTCCAACTCGGCGATCCGGGCCTCAAACTGCTCGCGAGTCATACGGCGCTTAGCTCCGACTCCTGCTGAGATGATGGCTGCCAGTGTGGGCTTAGAGACAGACTCGGGCGCAGAAAGTTTCGCCGCTCCCCTTGACGATCTTGCAGGG
>JAKORR010000482.1 GCA_029777735.1 Armatimonadota bacterium
GGTGGAGTCATCGATACCACGGGTGTGAAGGTACTCTCTCGCTGCCTCCCCCTCGGGGCCGGCCAGTTGTTCGACGAAAAACCTCAAGGCAAGCTCGTTAGCTCGGTAGACGGCCTGTCTGACCGAACGCCCCTGCTGATCCCGCGCCGCGGGACGCCACTCTACTCCCGCTTCCATGGCCAACTGCTCGGCGGCCTCTACAAAGGTACAGTTCTGTACCCTCTGCACAAAGCTAAAAAGGTCTCCGCCTGCCCCGCAGCCGAAGCACTTCCATACGCCGGAAGCGGGGTCAACGTAGAAGGACGGATGACGCTCCTGATGGAAGGGACACCGGCCACGAAACCGCCGTCCCGAACGTTGCAGGGGAACGTACCGGGAGATGTACGCTATGACGTCTATGCGGCGCCTGATTTCTTCCTTTGGTGAATCGTCACGCATTAGGACTTGCGCGCCCCCCTGGGGCTCGCCAGCCATTGTATCTTTCGCCACATTATGCAGGCTTCCTGCCGGGGGACGGGAAAGAGTGCTCCCGCCCCAACAGGAGCGGGAGTCCACTGTGGAACCGCTCTTCAAGCCCTCAGCGCTGCCAAATGTGAATCCTGACAACCTTGAAGTCGTGCAGCGTGAAGGCGATGTTGTTATTGTCCATATACCGCAGGATGCAGTCGCGAGTGTAGGTCCGCGAAGTCTGCCCAAAGCTGACCGTGATACTGTTTTGGCCGACGCCCGGCCCGGAGGCGGTGAAGCTCTCCATCTCGTCCGGATAGCCGTACCTGTACAGGACACGCTTCAGGCTGTCTCCTAGCTTCACGTAGCGGTGGGGCTGCCACAACGCGGTCCTTGCGTAGTTGCACTCGTAGCCCGCGACGGCAATGCAGGTGATGTATCCATCGCGGTCAAGAACAAAGCCCATCACCACTGGCCCGCGCTGGTAGATCCATTCCACTTCGCCAGACTCGAGGGTCACCCATACCGGCAGCGCCCAGATCGGGAAGGGCGCAGCCGCAGCGACGCCGGCAACCCCGGCACCCGGAACGCCCATGCCCGCCTCGGCACCGGGCATGCCCATGCCGGGCCCCATGCCCATCTCAGGACCCATCATGCCAGGTGGCGCCCCCATCCCCGGAAAGCCGCCCATGCCGCCCATAGCCTCCATTCCAGGCACAGGACCCATGGGCCCTCCCATCGGGCCCATGGGTCCTACCGGTCCCATGGCTCCGGGAGGCATTCCCATCATGCCCTCCATACCCATCCCGGGCTGCGTCATCATCGGAGCGCCTCCCGGTGGCATCTGGCTCGCCGCGGGAGCAGTCTCAGGACCCTCGCCCGTGACTACCCCATTCGGCTGGTCCCAGATGTCCAGCAGGTTAACGGCGTGCTGACCCAACCGAACACCAGCAAGCTGAATCTCCGCCGCTCCTGCGCTGGCAACGGTTACGAAAACGACCACCGCCGTGGCCAACAAAGCCAGGCTGATGCGCATTCCGCCCTCCCCCTTGATGCATTTTCGGCGTTGGCTCCAGATCGTACCCCCGCACTTTGCGTCATAGTATACCACACTCGTCGCGGGGTCTCAACCCTCGCAACAGCTGCAGTTTACCCACTTAACAGCCTTCGCAGGTAGGCGAGCATCTCGTGGGTGAGGATGTTTTGAGAGCGCAGCAGGTCGCGCAGGTCGTTGACCGGGCAGATTACACAGATTGTGACACTTCCGATCAGGCCAGCGGGCAGCATCCGGCAATATAGCTCCCAGACGCTGGGCGCCTATGCCACGGCGAAGCAGAGATCGGATATGCCCCGCTTGTCGAGCTGGAGAGATGACCTATCCCCCCAAAAATCGGGCGTGGTAGAGCGAGAGGATCCGAGTAGTGCCCCTGGATCTCCTCGCACAGGCTCTGCGGACCACTGCCTTCAGCCCACATGCCTCTCGCCCCGCTGCTGAGCCCCCAAATAGTAACCGCCCCCAGACTTGGGGGCCGCTGTTCCTACAGGTGCTCAACCAGCCACAGTTCAAGAAACGCCTGAGCATCCTCCCGGTCGATCTTGCCATCAGGCCGAATGACCATTCCCTCGCCCTCGTCCTTTGTGGGCCCTATGTCACAGCGATGGTCAACCACCGGCTCCTCACCATTCGCCCCTGTCCACGCCTGGCGGAAGGTCTTCAGATCTTTGTCGTTGACTTGCCCGTCCTCATTAACATCCGCCGCCGCAAGGATCCGTACGCGCCAAGGCCCGAGAGTCGAACGGTAGCCAGCGGTGTCGGCGGCTTCCAGCGTGATACTGTGCTCCCCAAGGGCCAAGCTAGCCGCAGGTGTGAAGCGCACCAGGAGCTTGCCCTCCTCCAGTGAGGCAACCTCGGCCGCCTGCGCTTCGCCATCCACCTTCACAACCACCGACCCGTGGTTCACTCCCAGGTTCATCCCGACGGGCCTGTCGGACACGGTGATCTCGATGGCCCCGGCAAAGTGCTGCCGCACCTTCGCGCCGTCCTGGAAGGGCACTTGCTTGCCCTCAGTCGGGTCATATCGCGTCACCGCATCCACCGCCGGCCCATGGCTGTCCAGGGCCTGCATAGTCAGCGCTGGCATATACTCGCCAGGCTCCGGTGCCTTCGCCACAAGCTCATCCCCGTCTCGCGTCGTCGCCAGCGGGTACCACACTAAGTCCTCATTGTCCCACCGGCATATCGCCACCCTCCCCAGCAAGCTCCCGTCAATCCTCCTCGCCTCCAGGTCCGCCGTCCGCACAGTGACACGTATCGTCACCTCCAACCCCGCTGGCCACGCACTGAGCGGCTGCCCATTGGCTCCGTTGATGGCCACCTTACGCACCTGCCCGGCGGACGCCACCGCCAGTAGCCCCACTCCCGCCTGCTCCGTGCGTACCCTTGGCGGCCTACTCAGGCCAGACCAGCGGTACGCACAGGTGATCGCCTGCGTCCTAACATCCACCAGCGACGGCTCGTAAGCCGCAAGCTCCAGGGGGTACTCCATCGCCTCCGCCACCGATGCCCCGTCAGCGGTCCACTCGAACACCGCCCGGGCCTTGCCGTCCGCCCAAGCGATGATCTCATCCACGCCCTCCTGTATGCGATCCCATACCCGTTTCACCCACCTGACGACAGAGTCCCACGCAGCTTTGACCGCATCTGTCAGCACCTTCGCGATAAGCTCTTCTCCGCTTCTTGGGTCCTCCGGCGGCACGTTCGCTTCATCGTGCCGTGCTGTTACCACCAGCTTGCCATCGCGTATCACCTGGGATGCCGTGTCATACCGGAAGCCCTTCAGAGCGGCCGACCTCATCCGCA
>JAKORR010000483.1 GCA_029777735.1 Armatimonadota bacterium
CAGGCCAAAACCCCTTAAGCAGCGCATCTGCGCTCTCTCCTCGAGCAAGTGCAGCAAGATACTACGGCACGGGCCGCAATCGCACCAGCGCCGTGCCGTAGTCTGCGCGTTGGCCGTCCTCAAGCAGAAACTCGGCTATCTCCCCATCTAGGGGAGACTCTACCATTATCCATCGGCTTAGAGCTTCGATGGCGCAGATCGGCTGGCCGGCCTTCACTTGCTGGCCGGGCTCAGCTAGCGGCGCGCCACCTTCCTTTCTGGACCGCCGGAAGAATCCTACCACGCGGGCGTGAACCAGAACGCCCTGCCCTGTAGCCGAGATCGCCTGCGAGCCGTCGTAGGAAGGCTGTTCCTGTGCTTCCACCGTCTCGACCGGACCGGGCGGAGCCGCTAGAGCCGCGAGCCGCACTGTCACTCGCAGGCCTTCGCGTTCTACTTCCAGCTCTGTGGCTCCGGAAGCCTTAAGCATCCCCACGAGCTTCAAAACCCGTTCGCGGTCCATGGTGGTCTAGCCTACCCGCTGATGCGCTCGACATACTGCCCACTGCGGGTGTCCACCTTGATCACGTCGCCCTCGTCAACGAAGAGTGGCACCTGCACCACCAGGCCGCCCTCGATCTTCGCGGGCTTCGAGCCTCCCGACGCCGTGTCGCCGCGAAGGCCAGGTTCAGTCTCCACCACCACGCGCTCCACAGTCTGCGGAAGCTCGATGCCAATCAACTGGCCCTCGTACTGCAGGACTATGATGGCCTCGCCTTCCTTCAGCCAGCCTGCGAGATCGGCGAGCTGCTCGGCTGTCAGCACAATGTCGTCGAAGCTCTCGGTGTCTTGGAAATGATAGTTACCTCCGTCGCTGTACAGGTACAGAGCCTCGCGATGTTCCACTAGCGCTCGATCGACCTTCTCGCCGGAGCGAAAGGTGTGTTCAATAATCGCGCCGGTCTTCGCGTTGCGTAGTTTGGTCTTGACGACCGCCGCGCCTCGCCCTGACTTGATATGGTCAACGCGGATTATCTGGTAGACTTCCCCATCGAGCTCTATGGTTAGTCCAGGCTTAAACTCGGCCGTGCTGATCAAGGTTTGCTCCTCCCGGTCATGAATCAACCCGTGGAATCCTGGCTATAGGCAAAGGAAAGTCTACACGATGCGGGCAGCTGAAGTCAAAACGTGCGGGCGCTGGACGGGAATCTGGCGCAGTTTCCGATGCCTACTTTTTCTGGCAGCGTTGGCCCTTGTACCTCTCTCGCCTTGCCTCTTCGGCGACTGCGTCCTCCTCCCGGCCGACCTGCTGATGGTCATGCAGCCCTTCAGTGCTCACTCCCACGAGATGGGATTCAGCCGTGTGTCCAACCCCATTCTTGACGCTGTTCAGCAGTTCTGGCCCTGGCGCAAGTACGCTGGCGAGCAGCTCCGACAGGGCACAATCCCGCTGTGGAATCCCTATATGCTATCGGGTACGCCCTTCGTGGCGAACAACCAGTCCGCCGTGTTCTATCCTGAAACCTGGCTGTTTGCGCTGATGACGCCCGAGCGCGCCTTCGGCTGGGCTGCGGCCCTCTACCTGTTTGCCAGCGGCAGCTTCATGTTCTGCCTTCTGCGGACTTTGAGTTTGCGGCGTCGAGCCGCACTCCTCGGCGCCGTGGCGTGGATGTACAACGGTTTTGTAGTGGGTTGGATGTGCCTGCCCAGCTTTCGCTCAGTGCCTGGCTGGTTGCCACTTATACTATGTGCTTATGAGAAAGCTCGCCGATCGTCGCCGGGCGGCCAGTGGCCCTGGGTGGCCTTGGGCGCCTTGGCCGTGGGCCTGCAGTTTCTCGCCGGCAACCTGCACATATCCTTCTACGTGATACTCATCTTCGGCCTCTACGTCCTGGCAACAGCCTGCTTTGGCCGGAGGAACCATTCGACGCTACGCTCGCTCGGCGCGGCAGCCCTGATCGCCGCCGGTGGCGTGGCGCTGGCCTCGATCCAGCTCCTGCCCACGCTCGAACTTGTCGCGCGCTCGCAGCGCCGCGGGGTTACCTACGCCGACAGTCTCACCTATCGCCTGCCCTGGCTGTATGTCTTCGCGGGCCTGATGCCTGACCTCTTTGGCAATCCGGTGGATTACAACCATTGGGGCTGCTTCCTGGGTCAGCAATACCGAGCCTACACGGAGACAGCCTGGTACACAGGCGCTTTCACCGTAGTCCTGGCGGTCTTCGCGCTTGTCAGACACCCTTCGCGGTCCGTCTACTTCTGGGGCGGCCTTATTGTCCTCGCCTTTGCTCTGGCCCTAGGCTCGCCGCTCAACTTGCTTTTCCGCGTCGCCGTGCCCGGCTTCCGCCAGCTCCCAGGTATAAATCGGGCGATAGTGATGGCTTGCTTTGCTCTACCCATGCTGGCGGCCTGGGGTGTTCAGCGGCTGCTGGAGTCGTCGCGCGAGCCGGGGTCTCTGTCCACCGACCTGCGCGCCCTGAGGCACGTTCTGGCAGCGCTCGTGGTCGTAGCCTTCGGCGGGGCTGTGTGGGCATGGATGGTCAGCGCGCCTTACGAAGGCGGCGGAATCCCCGTCGGGTCCCAGCCCTGGATCCAATGGGCGCGATTCGCTGCCCTCGCTGTCGTCTCGGCCGAGCTGGTGGTTCTGGCCCTTAGACAAGGCCGCCCCCTGTGGGCTGGTGCCGTCCTCCTTCTGTTGGCTGTTGACGTGGGCTACTTCGGTGCCCATTTCATTCCCCTGGTCTCGGCCAAGTACGTACGCCCACCAAGCGAGATCGTGAGCCGACTGGAGGCGATGCAAGACCGGGCGCGAACGCTGGGCCGTCCCTTCCGCCTTCTCTCCGTGGGTCAGAACAGCTTGCGCGACCGAATGCCCCCGAACGTGCCCATGATCTTTGGCCTTCAGGACGTGCAGGGCTCTGACAGCCTGTCCTACGGGCGCTATGCACAGTTGCTCGCTGCCGTGTCGGACGAGCGCCTGGGCTTCAGCCAGCCCGCCTGGGATCATCCCTTGGCGCGTACGTTGGGCGTGGCGGCCCTAGTCGGCGCGATCGATTTGCCCTCTTCGACGCAGTTTCGGCTGACTCTCACCGAAGGTGAAGGCCGTCTCTACGTCCTTCCTCCCTTTGCTTGGTGGAGGGCGCAAAGGGCCTCTTACGTGCGCGGCGCCATAGACGATGCCGAGATGCTGCGCCTTACCACCGATGCCCAGCAGGACCCAGCGCGTTGGTCGCCTGTGGCGTTCGTAGAGGACCTCAAGCGCCTTGACTCCATGGCCCACGGGTCAGACTCCGGGCACCCCATGGGGGCCAAGCTTGGCCAAGGCCCTTGCCCACGTGGCGGATGGTGGACCGTCGGGTCCTTTGGTGCCCAGCTCCGTCCGGTTTTCCTGCAGGAGCTTGGCCCCAATGCCCTGCGGCTTCTGCCGGCCACACCGACGAGGCCTGCACCCAGTGGAAACGAGTATGTCTCCACATTCTCGCTAGCTAGGTTCATGCCTGGCGACTTCCTGGTGCTCCACGATACCTACTTTCCTGGTTGGCGGGCCTACGTGAACGGCGAGCAGGCACCGATCCTGTGCGTGGACTACTGCTTCCGGGGCGTGGTGGTGCCCGACGGGCCACCGGCGGACCGTGTCGACTTCGTCTATGAGCCGACGTCCTGCAAGCTGGGTGGCTTCCTAAGCGTATTGGCTCTGGCCGGTGCTGTCACCCTGCTGACCCTCAGACGACTAAGCGCGGACAGGCGGCTTCCGAGCGAAGGTGAGGCGACGTGAGCCGATTCGCCTCCCTCGTCCTACGCTCGCACGCTAAACTGAATCTCTGCCTGGAGGTACTAGGACGCCGAGGGGATGGCTACCACGACTTGGCGACGATATTCACGGCCATCTCAATCTGGGACACGGTGCGGTTGGAGGTGGAAGGGCATCGCCCGCGAGGCGCGCCCCTTGAGGTGCATACGGAGGGCTGGCCTGTGCCCGGTGGGTCTTCGAATCTATGCACTCGCGCCGCCGGTGCGCTGTTGGAGGCCCTCTTGCGAGCAGGGGACAGGCATGTACCTGCGAGGGTCCATATTGGCCTGGTCAAGCGCTTACCACCGGGCGGAGGCCTTGGCGGAGGCAGTGGGAACGCCGCGGCCGTGTTGGTAGGCCTCAACGCGCTGTTGGGCGAGCCCCTGGACCGCCACGACCTGCTCTCACTGGCGGCCTCGGTCGGTAGTGACGTGCCCTTCTTTGTCAGCGGGGCCCCGGCCGCCCTCGGTACCGGTCGCGGGGAAAGGTTGGAGGAACTTCCAGCACTGCGGCCCCTGGTGCTCGTGGTCGCCTGGCCTGGTTTGCCCGTGCCGACGCGATGGGCGTATGGTAAGCTCTCGGGTGACGACTTCAGCGACGGCTCAGCCACCGCCGATTTGGCACGGGCCGTGGAGGCGAAGCACGAATTGCTCTCTCTGCCCGCCTTTGGGTGCAATGCCTTCTTTGGGCCTGTTACACGGGAACGTCCCGACATAGCCGCCTTGGCCGCGGACCTGCGTCGCGCGGGAGCGACGGTGATCAGTCTGGCAGGATCCGGTGCTTGTGTCTGGGGAGCCCTTGAGGACGCTCGGCGGGCGCTGGACACAGAACGCAAACTACGCCGGCAGGGTCTGTGGGCGTGCGTGGCCTGGCCGGTGGAGCGGCCCGTAGAGGTCGTGGACCAGGCGGGAGCATGACGAACATGCAAGACGCACCTTCGGTGCCAACAATAGTCCTCGCGGGTGGTTCGGGCAGCGACAAGCTAGCCAAGGGCGCTGGTTGCTGGGTGAAGTCCCTGGTGCCTGTAGACGGGCGGCCGATGCTAGACTACATGGTTGACGCCCTCCTCGAGGCCGGGTGCTCCCCGATTGTTGTCGTAACTTCGGAGGCGGCACTCGACGACGTGCGTGACGTCGTTCGCGACAGAGCCCTCGTCGTTGCTGCGCAGGGTGATCGCGTCACCGATACATTGCTGGCTGGCTTGGCGGAAGTGCCGCATGCGCGATTCGTCCTGGTGGCCACGGGCGACCTGCCCTTGCTCACGCCGCAGTCTGTTCGCCACTTCGTGTCCGAGGCTGTGGGCAGCGGCGCTGAACTGTGCTACTCCATCATCCGCAGGGAAGACCTCACGGGCGCCTATAACACCGGCAGGCGCACCTTCATCCGCCTCCGTGAAGGTCAGTTCACCGGAGGCAACCTGTTTTTGTTCTCTTCCGAGTTCGCCCATCGCGCCATCGGAATAATGGAGAAGGCCTACGCGGGCCGCAAGACTCCCCTGGTGCTCGCCCGCCTGCTGGGTGTGGGGCTTGTCATCCGCTTTCTGCTTGGTTGGTTAGACCTTCCGACGATCGTGCGACGGGCCGAGCATATGTTGGACTGTAAGGCTAAGGTGGTTATATC
>JAKORR010000484.1 GCA_029777735.1 Armatimonadota bacterium
AGTCCCGCTGGGGCAGACTGTTTTTGCAGGCAGCGAGGACTCGCTAGGTGCTCTTCTTCTTTCTAGGAGTCGTCACGTCACGGTGGCAGAACCACCAGTCGTAACATTCGTGGTGTTTCAAGCGTGTGGCGGCAGTTTTGCGGTCCACAGGCGGCGGGATGATGGCCCGCTCGCCAATGAGCTCGTTGTTGGGCCAGTTGGCGGGCATATTCACCTCCCGAGCGTCCGCCACCTGCAAGGCCCTGACTGCACGCAGGATTTCGTCCATGTTGCGCCCAAGCTCCGGTGGGTAATAAAGAATCGCCCTCACCGTACCGTTCGGGTCCACAAAGAACACCGCACGGACGGTGTTGGTGCTCCGCGACGGGTGAATCATGCCCAAGCGCTCGGCTACCTTCCCGCGGTCATCGGCGATGACCGGGAACTCGATCGTTGTTTCCAGGTTGCTCTCGATCCACTCAATCCACTTGATGTGCGAGAATACCTGGTCGATGCTCAGGCCGATAAGCTCGCAGTTGAGTTCCCTGAACTGCGGCATCCTCTGCTGAAAGGCATAGAACTCCGTCGTACAAACGGGCGTGAAGTCGGCCGGGTGGCTGAAAAGCACGAACCACTTGCCCGCAAAGGCATCGGGCAACGTCATCATGCCATGAGTAGTCGTGACCTCCATCTGGGGAAACTTATCTCCGATCAGCGGCATACCCTCGTACATGCCGATCCCTCCTTGCAGTTATGTCGGGCCTGGCGGCCCGTCTTCAGGCATCCTACCAGAAATCTCACTCACAACGGCGTTCGAGACCCGAGACGTGTCAGGTCTTGGCGGCAACAGCCTGTCCGATCTGCCGGCCCAGGTCCCGACAGGCCGCCAAGTCCTCGGCTGTGGGAACAAGCTGAGCGCGAACTGGCTCGCCCAGGACTTTCATCTTCAAGTCCCCCAGACGCTGGGCGATGAACTTGGGCGCCTCGCCGCTCCAGCCAAAGGAGCCGAAGGACGCCGCCACCTTGCCACGCAGGTTCAATGTGGCAAGCGAGCTGAGCAGATCCCACACAGGTTTGACCGCATCGCCGTTGATGGTGAGGCTGCCTACGGCCACCGCGTCTGCCGCCTCGATCGCGTCAACCACGGCCTCGGGCTTGGTAGCGTTTAGGTCGAAGATTCCTACACTCATCCCAGCCTCGCGGGCGCCAGCCGCGATCTCCTCGCCTAGCCGCGCTGTATTGCCGTAAGAACTGGCGTAGAACACCAGCAACCGCTTCTCTGCGTCGGGTGTGGGTTGGCTGGCCCAGTCGCGGTAACACCGCAGGTAATAGTCCACCTTCTCGCGTAGGATCGGTCCGTGGCTAGGACAAATCATCGTGATATCAAGCGCCTCGATTTTATCGAGCGCCTCCAGCACATAGCTCTTGAAGGGGCGCATTATGATGTCGAAGTAGTAGCGGAATTCGTGGCTATAGTCGTCTACCTGATCGTTGAAGAGACGTTCGTCGGCGTAGTGCGCCCCTAGGAAGTCGCACGTGAACAGAATCCCGTCCGGCTCCAGGTAGGTGAACATCGTGTCAGGCCAGTGCAGAAAGGGCGCGATGATGAACCGAAGCTTGCGGTCGCCCAAGTCCAACTCGTCACCCTCGTTGACCTGCATCGGCCCGACGTCACGATTTAGCAACCCTTCGACGAATCGCCGCGCGTTCTTGGCACAGACGAGCTGAGCGGACCCGGTGGTCTCTATCACCGCGGCCAAAGCGCCGGAGTGGTCGGGTTCTGTGTGGTTGACTACCACGTAGTCAAGGCTTGCCGGGTCGATCAGACGCCCCAGGTTCTCAAGAAAGGGCCCAGTGAAAGATGCCTTGACGACGTCGATGAGCGCATTGCGCTGCTTGCCCTGTACCAGGTACGAGTTGTAGGTCGTACCACGCGGGGCGTGCATGATCACGTCGAAGATTCGCAAGTCGGGGTCCTGAGCACCAGTCCAATAGACCCCATCGGTAATCTCTACGGGATGCACATCCTTGCCTCCTCGTCCGAAAAGTCAGGAGACTTATCCCACAAGCCGAGGCCTCGAGATTCGGTGACCCTGAACACTCATGGCCGTCGGGCCCCCAGCGAAGCTCTTCAATCCATGGGCTCGAACATGTCCTTGCTCGCGCCGCACTCAGGGCATACCCAGTCGTCGGGAACCTCCTCGAAGGGAGTGCCCGGCTCTACCCCGCCGTCCGGGTCGCCTTTGGCCGGATCGTAAACCCACTGGCAAACAACGCAAACATACTTTTGCATTTGTTATTCCTCTCAACCCAAATTGTTGAATAGACACTTGGTCGACATGCCCGAATCAGACGCCTGCCTCCGACTCTGAGCGATCCAGCGGTCCGCGGATCTTCTGACCTCCGGCCTAGCAGCTCCTCGGCTTTCGCCTCAGTGTCGGCTACTTGAAGACTTCGCCAGTCTCCTTGCACCACAACAGCATGTCCAGGTGCGCCAGCGGCAGGCCCAGCTCGGCGGCGAAGCCCGCCATCGCCTGCTCAATTGCCAGGTACCGCGCGCGTGACAGGCTGCTGGGCACCTTGTCGATGACACCGTAGCGGGCCAGATTCCGCAGAATATGCCTGTCCAGGATTGCCAGGCCCTCGCCGCGCCCAATGTTGCGCAGGAAGTGACTGGCCTCCTTGAGGCCCAATCCCTCCACCGCTTCGGCCATCCACAGGCGTGCACTGCCGTTGTCTGGAAAGCCCTCAATCCTCGGGCGCACTGCCAGCCGACCGTCGATGGTGAACAGCTCTCTGGCTTGCACTACGCGGCGCGCCTTATGGTTGTGGAAGCGCACACTGCCACGGATCTCGCGGGCGATGTCTTCCGCGCAGCCGCCAAACAGCAAGTTCTTATCACATAAACACTCCACGGCCGCCCAGCAGGACCGGGCCTTGGACTGCGGCGTGAACAAACAGAACACCAGCTCCCGGAAAAGGCACTCTTCGCTGGCTCGTCGCCACAGGCGCGAAAACTCGGCCATGCGCGCCTCGATGATTGGTCGGTAGCAGGCGTATAGATCAAGCAGCTCGTGCCCTTTGCCCGTTATGGGCAAAGCACAGCCTTCCGGATTCATCTCACTTAGCAGCATTCACGATGCAGAGTCCGTTTGGCTGCTTCACCCGCGGCACAATAGTCTCAAAAACACGGAAAAGGTGAGTCATGCCTTCATTTCCAAGGTACGCGACGGTCAGGTCTACTCCGACACCCAAGTCGGCCACCTGAGAACCCACGCACATAACCAGCATCGTCTCGTCTGGCACGTGGCGCGAGGTGAAAACGCCAGCGGATACCTGCTCTTCGATCATGCGATGGAGCATCATGCCATGATCCACGAAGCGGTGGATCAACGCGCGGGCGCTTGGGCTGAGGACCAGCGCGAAGGGGCCGGGATGCCCCTCGGCCATAAGGCGGCTTGTGGCACTCACAACGTCCTGGTACATGGCGTCGGCCTCGGACCAGTCGCCCCCTGTGAGCTGCAGGGCGCCCTCGGCCTTAAGCAAGCCAGTGTGACCACAGTCATCACAGCCGCCGAAGATCAGAGCGTCCTCGTGGTCAGCGCAACGGGCCGCAGCCAAGACAGCCGCCGCCCAGTCCATCTGTACATCGAGCCGCTTGGCACGCTCGATTTCCTTCCAGTCCACCACAAAGTCCTCTACGTTTTCGTGTAGTTCTACCAGGGCCGTGCGGGCGACCCTGACCACCCCTGGCTCAGTGGCCAGTTGCGGTGTGGGAATCCCCGCGGGGCCGGCCCCCAGCGGGCCGTAAAGGGGCAGCACCCGGCGCCCCACCAGCAGCTTCTTGGCGGTGCTGACTACCAGTTCGTCGAGTTGCTGCCACTGCTCGTCAGACAACGGAGAGGCGTCTCTAGCAAGATAGTCGCCCATTTTGGTTGTTCCCCCTATCTCTCAGCGGTCTCGTCTTGGCCGGCATCCGTAAGGTCACCAACCGTCGGCTTCCTGTCCGCCTCCGCCTCTTCCAGCTCCTCTAGGAGCTCCTTGAACTCGTCCAGGTGATCCTTTTCCTCATCGCGAATATGGGCCAGCATCCGCTGGACTTCGGGCTCGGCGATGGCGGCAATATGCTCGTTGTACTGGCCGATGGCCTCTTGCTCGAGGAACACGCCGCGCTGAAGGGCGGTCTTCAGGTCCTTGCCCGCAAAGCGCAGCTTGCGGGGCGTCAGTTCGGGATCACCACCCAAGTCCACGATCTTCTCCGCCAACCACTGCACATGTCTCATCTCATCGAGGGCAACCTCAAGCATAGTCAAAGACGTCGGGCAGTGCTGCTCTTCCATGAGGAAGTGCGCCTGCATGTAAACCAGGATCGCTTCTATTTCGCCCGTCAAATCGTCGTTCAACAGGCGGACTACACTGCTGTTCTCAGACAAGTGACTCGCCTCCCTTATCATAAGTGTCTAGAATCTGGATCGGGCCTCGAGACGGCGGGCAATAGCTTTTGCCTGTGCTCCTCCAATTGCTCCGCTAAGCGAGTTGCTTTCGTACAAAGGCATCGTCTTCCCCAAGCCTCGCTCCTCAGCAGCGGTGTCCATCCGTTCGCAGCTCTAAGACCACTACTTGTTGGCCCGCTTGCTGCAACAGCCACATCCACCGCTGCGCTGCTCCGCTTTCTTCATCGGCTCGCCACAGCACTCAGGGGTCTTGGTAGGCTCTTGCTGCAAGTAACCTCCTTTCCGCAGTCAGGACACTTGTAGGTACTTTCCCTGGCAGTAGCCATGTTTCAGACTTCCCCGGTATTGTGATGCTGCTCGCCGGGGGCCTGGGCCGCCTCTTCATCACCCGCCCAGAGTGCAGAATTTCCTTTCGCCCTGTGCTACACCACTCCTGCATGTCCATCACCCTCAGTACCTCTCAAGGGGATCGACAAGAGGCACCAACACTCGCCCCAAGGCCGGCGTCTGTGCAGCGTTATCAGTGTGCACCCATCGGCGGGAATATATATAATGCATTTACGTACTGTAGTCAACCCCCTTTGAATCGCGGATGTTCCCTCGAGTTCGCTGCTGGTAGCGATCACCGCAGCTCTTCGACTCAATCGCTGACCAAATAGGGCGCTCCCACCTCCAGGGCGAAGACTAACCATTGACACATAGACACATAGGCCCGTACCACGATGTGCTTCTCACCCAGTGCCAGTGTTGGCCAAGCTAGGCCCCGTAGATACCCGCATGGTATACGGGATCGACGTGCTTGCTCGGCCGTGGACGGTACTTTGTCCTTTGTGTTGCTGCTGTTGGCCACAGGCGCTCTGGACGCTCCCGGCAGGTTTCCTGCGACGGTTTCCTAAGGTCTGGGCGTCGGGGATCTGGTGACGCCAGACAACCCCCGAGCCAAACTTGCAGAAGTGCCTGGTGTTGCGTTCGATGAGGCGGCGCGGCGCTGAAGTTTGTCTCTCTCGCCGTCGAGCAGCTCCCCGAAGTAGTCCCTGAGAAGCTTGTCGGTCTTTCGTCGCAGCTCGCGCTTACGGTAGCTGGGGAAACCTGGGATGATGAAGTCGAGGAGCCGTTGGAGGGGGCCCTCATCCTCCTTCGCTCGGTCTCGCAGATCGGACATAGCGATCTCCTTCCGAGCGTCCTGGCTTTGGCCTGTCGGCGAACAAATCTATCTCGTCGGCTCCCGGGGCAGGGATAGTATACTCAATAGTATACTAAATGGCATACTCAATAGTATGCTCAACAGCATATTCAACAGTATACTCAACTCCACCTTTCCCACGACGTCTTCTGGCAATCCCATACAAGTAGCGTCGCCCTGGCGGCGACGCGAGGGCGCCTTGCTGTAGCGGAAGGCTCCAACCGCGTCTATAATGCTTCACCAAGCAGAGGATTGCCGCCCATGTCTGTGACACAACTCCTCTGGGCTGGGACAGTGCTCGCCATTGGGATAGTCCTCCTAGTGTTGGGTTTGCGCCGCCTCGGGGGACTGTCACTTCGGCGGCGTGTTGCTCTTGGGGGTCTGAGAACTGTCCTCGTGATTCTGGCGGCCGGCCTGGCGGCTGGACCTGTGTGGGTCCACCGGCAGGTTGTGCACGAACCGAGGCCTGTATTGGCCGCCATTGACTGCAGCGACAGCATGGACCTGCCCGACATGCCCGACGGGAAGACCCGGCGTGAGGCGCTGAATCAACAGCTGCTTAGCGCAGGCGGTGTGCTTGACCGACTAGCAGTGGACAGAGAAGTAGAGGCCTATCGCTTCAGCGATCTGCTGCTGCCTCTCGCGGCGCGGACGCTGTCGTCCGGCGGCAGCACCACAAACTTCAGCGTAGCCCTCAGTCAGCTTCAGGCTGAGGCCGGACGGTCCGGGGCCGGGGCGATCCTGCTCCTGAGCGATGGCGTGGATACGGAAGGTCTGACGGCGCCCTATGCCGGCCGGGCGGCACGAGGACTGCCGCCGGTCTTCGCCGTGCCCTTGGGGGGACACGTGGCGATGCCCAACCGCGTTCTTCTAGGTCTGCGCTGCCCCCGTCGGGTGCGAGTAGGCGATCAGGTGTTGGTGACGGTCCTGGCCTCCTCGCCCACGGAGCCAAGCAAGGAAGTGGCGGTGCAATGGCAGACGAGCCTGGGCTCCGCCGGGACTGCCTTGGCCGTGGTGGGCGCCGACGGCACAGGACGAGCCGAGTTCCGCTTCTCGGCCGCTAAACCGGGTCGCCATCGGGTAGCTGTGGCCCTAGCGCCGCTGGCCGGCGAGATAACCCAAGCGGACAACGGCCAGGTAGCGCTGCTTGATGTCTTGCCCGCTGAGCGGAGTATTGTGTACCTGGACGGCTCTCCCAGGCCGGAGATGGCGGCCTTGCGTCGGCTGCTGGGCAGTCTTAAGGACGTCAAGGTCACGCTGGCAGTCCGCAAGACGCCCTCGGTGTGGTCGCAGGAGCTTCCGGTGCGAAGGCAGTTAGGTGACGTGGCGACAGCCCAAGGTTTCGAGGCAGCTACCGCCTATATTCTGGGCAACCTGCCTGCAGAGGGGCTTTCGGCCAAGGCACGCAGCGTCGTAGCTCGACGAGTGCAGGCTGGAGAAGCCGCGATACTGGTGCTTGGCGGACCAGCCAGTGCCAGGCTCCCGGCAGAGATTCAGGGCCTTTTGCCCTGCAACATTGGTGCGTACCAGTCGCGGGCCGTGTTTGTAGCCCCGCCGCGATCCGGTCCGCCGCTGGAGCTGAATTCGAGCCTATGGCAGGGCCTGCCCGCTTTGGCGGGGGCCAACGGACTTGGTGGGCTCAGGCTGGGCTCCCGTGTAG
Organism: Armatimonadota bacterium; assembly: GCA_029777735.1. Classification (GTDB taxonomy): domain Bacteria; phylum Armatimonadota; class Zipacnadia; order Zipacnadales; family FEN-943; genus JAKORR01. The sequence continues at coordinate 7,277 of JAKORR010000484.1, forward strand.
CAGTGACAGCCAGCGACGGAGCCGCCCTTGTAGTCCTACGTGATGATGCAGCCATGCGCAGCGCTGTGGTGGCCACCGACACAACCTACCGTTGGATTCTCAGCAGTGCGGCTGACCAGCGCAGCCAGGCGGCTCACAGGGACCTGTGGCTCAAGCTAGCCGCCTGGCTATTGACGCCGAGGCCGTCCAGGGCCATTACGCTCTTCACCGATCGGCTGACTGCTCTGGCGGGCGACCCAGTGAGGGTGACGGCAGAAGTGCGGCCAGACGTGGAGACCGTGAGCCTTGACGTGCTCAGTAACGGCCAGGTTGTTACGAATCTGACGATGGCCAGTGCCGGGCCAGGCTGCAAGCAGGCGCGCTTGCCTGTGCTACAGCCCGGGCAGTACGTGCTGCGGGGCGAGGCAAGGGACAAGGGCACCAGGCTGGGCGTGGATCAGCTCGGCATCGAGATCGAGGCAACTAGCCGCGAGTGGCGCTGGACTCGGCCCGAGCGAGCCCTGCTCGAAGCTGTGGCCGCAGCAACCGGCGGGCGTGTGGTCGAGTGGGAGCAACTGGAGAGCCTGCCAGACTTGTTGCCCAGCGAGCCGCAGGCCGTGAGCAAATCACGCCGAATCGACCCGGCCCGCGGGCTGGGCCTGGGCCTGCTAGTGACGGCCTTACTGGTGGCGGATTGGCTCCTTAGGCGACGGTGGGGAATGATATGAGCATGACGCAAGAGACAAGACCCCGTCTTCTGGCCCACGAGAGAGACCGTAGGGCTGCCAGCGGTCGTCTCGGTGGCCTACGCCCGCGACGCTTGGGCTTCGTGTCGGCGCTGGTTTTGGTTCTGGCCAGTGGGCTGCCCGCTGAGGGGCAGGCCGCCCTCAAGGTCGCCCGGCTTAAGTATGGCGGTGGAGGAGATTGGTACGCGAATCCCACCGGAATTCCTCGCCTGCTGGCCGAGGTACGCAAGCGCACCACCATCGACGTGGCGCCTCAGCCCGACACCGTGGAGCCCGGCTCGCCGCGTCTGTTCGACTACGCCTTGCTGTTCGCCACGGGCCATGGCAACATCGTCTTCACACTCGCGGAGTGCGAGAATTTGCGGCAGTATCTGCTGAAGGGTGGCTTCCTACACGTGGACGACAACTACGGTCTGGATAAGGCCTTTCGGCGCGAGGTCAAGAAGCTTTTCCCCGACAGGCCGCTGGTGGAGCTACCCCATAGCCACCCGATATACCACTGCCTATATAGCTTTCCGGCAGGGTTGCCCAAGATCCATGAGCACCATGGGGGGCCGCCGCACGGCTATGGTATCATTCACGAGGGACGGGTCATTCTCTTCTACACGTACAACACAGATATCAACGATGGCTGGGAGGCCCCAGAGGTGCACAATGACCCGCCTGAGCTGCTGGAACAGGCGCTGAGGATGGGTGTGAACATCGTTGTGTATGCTCTGACCCACTGACTGAGTGACCGAAGGATGGGTTGATTGAGAGCGGATCCACGGCCATGACGAGAGTTGTGGTAACCGGCGCTGGTGGAATGTTAGGCCAGGCACTGATGGGCTGTGTTCCCGAGGGCGTCCAAGCCATCGCAGTGACGAGGGCCGAGGGCGACCTGACGTCGCCCGATGGCGTGCGGCATGCGGTCGCGGAGCCGAGGCCCAAGGTGGTGATTCATGCCGCCGCCTGGACCGATGTGGACGGCTGTGAACGCGATCCGGCGCGGGCGTGGAGCAACAACACACTGGCCACGAGGCTAGTTTGTGAAACCTGTCAGGCGCTGGGCGCGAGGCTTGTGGGGCTGTCCACGGACTATGTCTTCGACGGGCTGAGCGGTACACCGTATTGTGAGGGAGCCCCGGTCAACCCGACGAGTGTCTATGGGGAGACAAAGCTAGCAGCAGAACGAGCCATAGCCGCACTTGAGGACAGTGTGATCGTGCGGACGCAGTGGCTATACGGACCAGGGGGGCGCAATTTTGTCGCTGCGGTGCTGCGTCAGGCGTGGGGCGGCCAGCCCGTGTCGGTGGTAGCGGACCAAACAGGTTGCCCGACGTACACCAGGCATCTCGCCCCGGCAGTATGGCGGCTGGCGATGAGCGCCTTCCGCGGCGTGGTGCACGTGGCTGGGCAGGGTCTAGCAACCTGGCTGGATCTAGCCCGGGTCGCCTTTGAGGCCGCTAGGGTACATCGCGCGCCGATTCCCATCGCCGCCGAGGATTGGCCTTCGCCGGTCCGTCGGCCACGCTTCAGTGCGTTGGCTCAGGATCGGTGGATTGGCTGGGCGGGTAGCGCTTTGCCCTCCTGGCGCGAAGGGGTAAAGCAGTACGTTCACGAGCTTCTGCTGGAAGGGGGATTCCAGAGATGACCGCGAGCGAAGTGGCACGCGCCCGGGCACCCGTACGCATCGACTTGGCAGGGGGCTGGACCGACGTCGCGCCCTATAGCCTGGAGAGGAGCGGAGCCGTTGTCAATGCGGCGATCACTCGGTACGCCTACGCGACCATCCGCCAGCTTCCGCCGGGTCAGTACGAATTGGAGTCGGCGGACTATGACGCCTACTACGAGGCACACGACATCCGAGAATTGGAATACGACGGCAACTTGGACCTGGTCAAGGCGGCCATCCGCCGCCGCGGCTTGCAGACAGGCGCTCATATAATGACACGTTCCGAGGCTCCGCCGGGTTCGGGCACGGGGTCGAGTGCGGCCATGGGCGTGGCGCTAGTGGGGCTGCTCGACTACATCGCGCAGGGCAGTATGGGACCCGCGGAGATTGCCGAGATGGCCCACCTACTCGAGGTCGAGGAGCTAGGCGTCAGCGGTGGCCGACAGGACCAGTATGCCGCTGCCTTCGGTGGGCTGAACTACATGGAGTTTACCAGCGAGGGCGTCACAGTGGAGCCCGTCAAGGTCAGCGAGGACTTCCTGCGTGAGCTGGAGAAGCACCTACTACTGAT
>JAKORR010000485.1 GCA_029777735.1 Armatimonadota bacterium
AGGGCCAGCGTTTGGACATCTCTACGCCCACAGTATGCCACATTCCGCCATACTTGAGTCGATAGGTCTAATAGCCACAGCTCCGAGGCCTCCTTGTCCCACAGATTCTCCGAAACCGCATCCTTTGGATAGTATCCTAACAGGACCACCGCATGCTGCCCTGAGCTGCCCACTTGGACGTCTTCGACGTCCAGGCGGTTCTGGGGCCTGACCGGAGGCGCCAGTTCCCGCGGACGCTTACCCTGGGGAATCAGAAGTGGCCGTGTTGTTGCCATCAAGTCCGCCAGCAGATCGGCGCTTTGGCTTGGGTTTCTCAGAACAGTAGTGAAGATGCCCCCAAGCGTTAGGGAGGGCCCACCCATCGCGAGGGCACCACGGTCGCCGACATAGCACGCCTTGGAGATCCTGTAGTTAGCGGCGCGGACAACCATCACTGAGGCATCACCCCACCTCACCACGGGAACCGCTCGGCCAGGCAAATCCTCCACCTCGCCCAGGCCAACGCTATTCCAAGCATAGAAAGCAAAGCCCCCGGCTCCTGCCACCAGGAGCACAGCCAGGAGAGTGCTACAGCTCAAACAGCCTACGTGTAGCCACCGAGGCCATATGTCCACAGGTTGCCTCGCTCTCGGCATCAAGTCATCAACCTCTCCTGCAAGGCTCCTTGGCAGAGCAGCTTCTATCGGCTGCGCAGGAAGGCCACCGCCAACAGCCCGGCCACAGTCTTGGCGTCCGGGATCTCGCCAGCCAGGCAGCGGCCCACGGCTTCGTTGAAGGGTAGCCGTTCGGCCGAGACTCTCTCGTCGGGGTCCTGTTGGGCCGGTGACGGTTTCAGGTCCTCAGCTAGGTATACACGGATAATCTCGTTGCTATAGCCTGGCGCCAGAGCAAGGGCAAAGAGCTTGGTCAGACGCCCAGGCGAGTAGCCGATCTCTTCCTGGAGCTCCCGGGCGACGCAGTCCTCGGGGTCTTCGCCGCGGCCCAGAGTGCCCGCCGGTATCTCCAGTGTGACGTCACCGAGGGGCTGACGCCACTGGCGCACCAGGATCACATCGCGCCCCAGGATTGGTACGGCGGCCACTGAGCCCGGGTGAACCACAATTTCCCGTGTCGCTTCGCTGCCGTCAGGCAGCCGCACGGTATCAACTCTCACTTGCAGCAACCGTCCGTCGAAGGCGCAATCGGACTGAAGTAGCTCCTCACGATAGTTTGGCATTGCCTATTACCTCTTGTGTCTTGCGGGTCTCGCTCATAGTCTTTCGGCACGATCACCTGGCGTCCCTGCTGTACTCGTCCCAGGGTGGAGGTAGCACGCGCAGCCCGTCGAACCGTGACTGCCGGGAAGGTTGAGCCATGAACAAACTCGAATTCTTCGACTGCAACGCGCGTATCGGTACTTGGGCCAACCCGAGGCCTGAGCACATCACCGATGTGGCGGGTCTCCTGAGCACCCTGGACAAGGCAGGCATCGCCCGCGCCCTTGTACATCACTCTTTTGCCTGGCAGTGGGACGCCGTCGAGGGCAACCGGGCGCTGCGGGCCGAGCTGGCGGGCCAGGATCGCCTGTACCCTTGTTTCACAGCCCTGCCGCCGGCCACGGGTGAAACACCGCCCGACGAGCTGGCAGATCTTTGTCTGGAGTTGCACGGCGCAGTGCGCGCTTTTCCAAGGGATCATCAGTGGCGACTGGCGCCTTGGTGTGCCGAAGACCTCTTCGCGGTCCTAACCGGCGCTAGTGTGCCTCTCTTCGTGGAACTCGACCAGACGGGTTGGGACGACGTCGTGGCCACGATGCGCGAGTTTCCGCAACTCCCCCTGGTGCTGCTCAACACCAGCTATCGGTGTGACAGGTTCCTCTACCCGCTGTGGGACCGGGGCTATAACCTCCTGGTGGGTCTAGACACCTACATGCCCTTCCGCGGCTTGGAAGACGTGTGTGCCCGTTTTGGCCCCGGGCGACTACTCTTTGCCACAGGGTTGCCCGAACGTGACCCAGGCGCACCCATCGGCCTACTTACCTACAGCGAGATACCTCAGGACGACGCCGCAAGAGTGGCGGGGCTCAACTTGGCCCACCTACTACGCCTGTCCGATTGACGCCCCTCGGCCCGTCCCGGAGTAGTCTAAAGGCCGACCTTGTCGTCGGGTATGCAGGGGCATTTGATAAAGACCAGACGTATGTCCGCGCCTGTGTCATTGACGATATTGTGGGCCTCGCCGGGCTCGACCCGGAAGGCATCACCCGGGCGGACGCGATAGCTTTCGCCCTCTATCACCATCTGGGGTGTGCCCTCTAGGAAGTAGAAGGTCTCCTCAACCTGCATGTGCTTGTGGGGCCCGAGTTCCTGTCCCGGCCGGAAGACGATCACGCCCCATTCAATGCGTGGCCCTCGGAACAGATACTTTGGCCCGTGGTCTCCGTGACGGAACTCCAGGTCTTGCTCGTTTACTCGCTCCATCAAGCTCCCCCCGGGAGAGTGGTTACCGGAAGAATAGCATAATCGTTGAGCTGTGGGCACGGGACTGTGGCCCTTGGGCTGTCAGGTGACTTGAGGCCCAGGGCGGCCGAATGTTACCCTGCCTTGGTCATGGTCAAAATAGCCACAGCCCTCAGCGGAGGTGTGGACTCGGCCGTAGTGGCGGCACGCCTGTTGGCCGAAGGCCACGACGTGGTGGGTCTTACAGCCAGGTTGCTGCCTACGGACCCGGCACAGGGAAAGGTCTGCTGCAATGAGCTCATGGCCGCTGAGATTTGCCGCCTGTTGGGGATTTCTCACCACGTGGTGGACCTTTCACAACGCTTTGCCGAAGAGGTCATCGGTGACTTCGTGAGGGGCTATGCCGCGGGCCTCACACCAAATCCGTGCCTTGTGTGCAACGCCAAGGTCAAGTTCGGCGCTTTGCTGGACGCAGCTATCGATCTGGGCTGCGACGCCCTTGCGACAGGCCACTACGCCGTCCGCGAGCAAAGAGGCGAACGCTGGGGAATCAGGCGCGGTGCCGACACCAGCAAGGAGCAGTCCTATGTCCTCCTGGACTTAACCCAGGCGCAATTGGGCCGGGCGCGCCTTCCGCTGGGCGACTCACTCAAGTGCGAGGTGTTGCAGGAAGCCCGACGCCTGCGACTACCCCTCGTGGCAGGCGAGAGCCAAGATGTGTGTTTCATTCCCCCGGGGATCGACTATGGTGAGTATCTGGCGCAGCGACTGTGGGTTGCCCCAGGGCCAATCCTGGATCCCACCGGACGGCACCTAGGCCGTCACCGCGGCCTCATCTTCTACACGGTTGGGCAGCGACGAGGGCTGGGCCTCGGTGGCGGGCCGCGGCTCTATGTCTTGGCCAAGGACCCCGAGCGCAACGCGCTGATCGTCGGAACGCAGAAGGAGCTGTGCCGGCGTGAGTTCAACGTAGAAAAGGTGAACTGGGTTAGCGTGGCGCCTCCTGGCGAGGGGGAGGTGGTGGACTGCCACGTCATGGTGCGCTACCGCGGGCGCCTGCTGAAGGGACAAATCACTGTGCTGGCTGGAAGGAGGTGCCGCGTCCAGGTAGAGCTGCACACGCAGGCCATCGCGCCCGGCCAGGGGGCGGCCTTCTACGACGATGAGGGGTGGCTGCTGGGTGGTGGCAGAATCGCCCTTGACCCGGTGGGGTAGCCGCGCGCGAGGCCCAGAGATTCGCCCAGAGCGCGGTCTGCGGAGGTGGGAGCCTCCCGAGGCTCGAACGATTGTGCTGGCGGCTTCGCTCGGTCCGCAAGCGGACGTCCTCACAGTGCTACGCCGCGAGTCTCAGATCGCATAGGTGGCGATGCCGAGATCCCCTACCAGTTAGCGACCGACACATCGTCCACCCAGAAGACCGTCTCCTCGCCCGGGCGGCCTTGATAGCCGCCCCAGCCGAGGAGAATAGTCCTAACCTTGCTCAGATCGAGCTTGCCATCGGGGTCGACGCCCCACGTGGTCGGCTGGGCATCTGCCAGCAGGACCAATGCCCTGTGCCAGCCGGGTTTGGAGCACCGACGCAGGTTGCCTAGTATCCAGGTGCCACCGCCCTCCTCGACCAGTTGCGCCGCCAAGGTCCTCTGGCTCTCGCCGCCAGGCGCCACGTAGGTCCACAGCTCGAGCGCGGTGTACTTGCTCAGGTCCACGTCGTCCGGCACCCGCAGGGCCGGGAAGGCCCAGGCGTCCTGGTCCGCAACGATGGTCGTACGCACTCGCAGACTCGCCTCGCCTCTATGCTTGATCTCTCGGTCCAGTGTCAGCTCTGTCTTGACCGACCCTGCGCTATTGTCACGCCAGACGCTCAGGTTGCCCTCGCCGTCGAAGAGGATCTTGCGCTCACGGGGCTGACGGTCGCTCTCGCGGGCATTGAACTGCACGCAGGCGATGTCCTGGCGGCCAGTATCGGTCATGACCAGACGCGCCTTCATGATCTTGCCTTGCACCATGTCGCGCGCTAGCAGCCTAAAGTCGTGATAGCCGCGGGCCCAAGCCTGTGCCTCTACGGTTGCTACTGCCTCGCCCTGCACCGTCAGGCCCTCGGTCGCCTCACACTTCACCTTAGCCTTCACTGGCTGGCCGGTGTAGTTGTTGACCCAGGCGCGTACCGTCACTTGCTGGCCGGGATCGACTCCCACGGCGAGCTTCTCGGCACGGATTTGCTCCTTTGGCGGCCGCGGCTTGCCCGGTTCGGTCTCGGCCTGCAAGAAAACGTGCTTAGCCGCGAGTTGTGGGTCAGGTGTGGGCGAGTAGTCGGGCGCTGGTACGGGCGCCTCTAGGCCGATTGCCTTTACGTCTGCCTCCGCCAAGCCACGCACATACACCGGCATCGGCCCCAGCTTGAGCGTCAGGCTATTCTGGCTTTGTGCTGCCTGGACCTGCCGCCCGACGACGTCCACCACAGGGCCAAGGGCCCTCATGTCGATCTGCGATCCATCGCCATCCCAGGCCACCACGACCGCCTCGTTCGGCCCGCGCCGGAAGGCCACTAGGTAGCCCTTGTCCGACAGTTTGCGGTAGCCCAGGCAGCGGGCCTCGCCTAGCTGACGAAGGAGGTGCGCCAGCGCGATGTAGGCGGGTTTGGGCGTGAGGTCGTCGCGCAGGATCCCCCACAGCGATGTGCTGCCTTCGAAGAACTCCTTGAGGTAGAAGTAGTGGAATCGCGCTACACCTTGCGAGAGGGCAACAGCGTACGCCCGCGCGAGATATGAGGCCTGCTCGCGTTCGATAGACTCGTATTGTCCCTTTTCATCAGGATAAGCGCGCAGCCCCATCTCTGTGATCCAGGTCGGTTTGCTCTCGAGCCCATGTCTCCTGAGCTGCTCGCGGACACCTTGTAGGAAGGGGACAAGGCTCTCGGGCGAGTCATAAGAGTGCTGGTTGTAGATATCGAAATAGCTGCCCACAGCATTTTCGTACACGTTCTCGTAGAAATTGCCCGGCGTGCCGGCCGCGGACCCAATGAGAACGCCGAAATTCGCATCGGCGTCCTTGGCGCCCAGGTAGGCGGCCTTTAGCAGGGCTGCATACTCCCAGGGGTGCCCATCGAAGAAACTAATATTCGGTTCGTTCCACACCTCGAAGTAACGCACCCTGTCGCCCAGGTCCCGCACCAGCCTGTTGACCATGCGATAGACGTAGATCGGATCGCGCGGCGGGGAACCGGACGTCTGTTGACCTCCCTCGGCCGGCGCCTGTGCCCAGCCAGGGCAGTCGTGAAAGATCTGGTAGACGGTCAGGCCGTGGCGCTGCTGAATCTCGGCCGCTTGGGCGTATCGTCCCCAGTCGAACTTACCTTCTTCCTTCTCCACCTCGCCCCACTGGAGCCGGTCGCGCAATTGCCGCACACCTGCAAGCTCACACAAATAGCAGGCGAGGTCGGCCTGCTCGGGCACGCTGTTGGGCGGATAAGACCAGGAGATCCCTGCATCGAGGCACAGCGGCGAGTCTACCGGGGGCCTTGTTGGCAGCTCCTCGATGACTCCCAGCGAGGCCTCAATGTGGCGAGGCGTGAGGCCTGGTGCTCTGGCATCCACAACCAGGCGGTAGTAGCCCGGCCCGAGTGCTGGCAGGGGCAGCACTCGCTGGCCCTTCTCCAGGCTCATAGTGCCAGACGCGCCGGGAACGCCCTGGCCGTCGAAGTCCACCAGGCTCCAGTTCACCGCAACGCCCTGGTTATCCTGAAGACCTGCGAGGTCGAAAGTAGCTAGGCTCGTTTCCCCAGAGCGCAGGACGTTGCCCCGCGCGGTGAGGGCGATCCTGAGGCCCACGGTCCGCCCAAAGCTTGGCTGTGCCAGGAAGACCGGCCCGGCGCTATCGTCGCTGGGGCCACGTACCAGCAGTTTCATCACCGCCTGTGTGGCTCCCTCAGGAGCAGTGCCGACGGCCTCATAGCGCGCCCAGTCGTGGCGCCAGAAGATCCAGCGCGATGTGGCCGTGACAAGGCTCTTGCCCTGGGCGTTGCGGAACACCAACTCCAACCGTCCATCTGCCCGAGCCAGTGCTGCCTTGACCTGGGCGGCGAAGAGGTACACTTGGCCGGGCTCCACGGCCACAGGCTCTGATACCCAGCGTGCTTCCTTGCCGGGGAAGGCTCTGATGGCGATGGCTGGACTGCCCTCGGGGCCTCCATTTTTGGCAAACCACAGGTCGCCGGGACGCTCAGCTTCGATGTGCCATGCCCACTGTCCGAGAATGACGGCATCCCCGTCGTCGGCTGAGACGCTCATGCACAAACCTGTGAACAGTACGAGAATAGCAAAGCCTCTTAGCACGAGCGGGTCACCTCCTGGGCGGACCTGAGAAGCCACCGCCCTCAGACGCACGTCCACGCGCCGGCTGAGCGACGTCAGAGACGATGTTCGGTTGATGCTACCCGAGTCCTGCACGCCACACCCCGCTGCCACACCGAGAAGGCCAGTGTGTCCACGATTAGCAGTGCGTTCTGCTGCTTATCTCTTTCGTTTTGCCAAGACTTCGGCTACGATTTGGCCAAACTACCAGGGAGGATAGAGCAATGCCTAATTGCGGTACCCCGATAGAGCCGGTTGCGCCGGGCGGGTCCCTACACGCGGAGCCCATGCCCTTTTCCCTACCGCCTGTGGAAGAGGAAGACTGCGACGTAGTGGTGGTCGGTGGCGGCCTGGCGGGGCTGCGAGCGGCCATTGCGGCCCGGGAACGAGGTGCGCGGGTGCTGCTACTGTCAAAGACGCCTCCCTCGGAAACGACTTCTGTACTGGCTTGGGGCACGGTCTCGGGGGCCGTCGGTGGCGTCACTGTCGAGGACTACCTGGCCCAGCTTGAGAGCAAGTCCCAGGGCGTCGGAAACCCGGCCCTGCGCGCGGTTCTAGCCAAGGAGACTGCCCACCGCCTCGACGACCTCCCGCGCTTTGGGGTTCCCGTCACCATCGGTCGAGGGCACGTACGGGCCGACGGGCCCTTCAGCCGGCCTGGGCTTTCCCTCATCGAGCCCATGGTCGAGTTCGCCCGCGCCCAAGGGGTAACTGTCCGAGCGGGCGTCAGAACCCTAGGCCTCCTCCTGTCGGGGGACGCCGTTTGTGGGCTTGTCATCCGAGAGGGAACTACCATCAGCCAGGTGCGGGCGGGCGCCGTGGTGCTTTGTGGGGGTGGCTTCAGCGGCCTGCTGCCTCG
>JAKORR010000486.1 GCA_029777735.1 Armatimonadota bacterium
ATGGTCTGCTGGCACCGCAGATACGACCTGGGTGATGAGACGCGCCGGGATTCGCCCGAAGCCTTCCTGGAACTGCTGGTCGAGGACTTCGACCCCACCTTCACCACGCGCTGGGACGACAAGATCTGGCTCAAGATGGTGGGCCACGGCCTCAGCGGCGAGGAGTACAAGCGCAAGCAGGCCGAGTTCAACAAGGCCCGCACCGAGGCACTCTGGAAAATCATCGAACGCCACTACGTGATCCTGCCGCTCGCCCTCCTGGACCACTCCGGGCTGCATATCTGGGTGGGCAGAGGTCCACACTGGAGCGACCCGGGCGGGTGGGATTCCGGCCAAGTCGGCTGGATCTACTGCACCAAGAAGAAAGCCCGGGAGGAATGGGGTAAGCGCAAAGACTACCTGGAGAAAGCGCGGAAATGCCTGGAGGCGGAGGTCGCAGAGTACGACCAGTACCTCACGGGCGACGTATGGGGCTACGTGATCGAGACCCCGGACGGGGAGCAGGTCGATAGCTGCTGGGGCTTCTTCGGCAGCGAGTACTGCAAGGAAGAAGCAAAGAACGCCGTGCCCAACAAGCCGGCCCCAGACCGCACACCCGAGCAGTTGCGGGAGCGACTCTGAGAACTGCAAGATCCACATGGAGCCGACCTTCACGATGGTCTTTCGCTTCGAGGAGGACGAATAAATATGGCACGTCGGAGGCCAAAACACGTTGACGTTGACAAGCCCAGAGGCTACAGCAAGATGAAACTGCGCCGCTGGGAAAGGCGCAAAGCGAAAATCCGCCCGGCGGACACGGAGACTTATCAGATCCAAGCCGACAGCCCGGAGGGCCATTGACACCCGAGGAACGCAAGCGCGCACTGCGCGCCGAGGTGCAGAGCAAAATTGACGAGATCGAAGCGGGGGAGATACATCTGCTCTGGGAGATCATCGATCGGCTGGTGGAGGAGTGCGCCGAATCGCAGCACCAAGCCGCCGACGCTATCCGACGCGAAATGCGGCAATGGTACGCTTCGCCCGCCTTCCAGACGTATGTGGACCTGCGCTACGGCGTCGTGGGGCGCGTGTTGAAGGCGCTCCAGGCCGAGCAAATCAGCCTAAACAGGGCGCTCGAATGCCTTGCTGAGA